>CAYGTX010000190.1:0-3714 GCA_964352935.1 uncultured Rickettsiales bacterium
GTCGGCATCTACTAATGTATCCCAAAACCATGCTTCGCCTTCTCGCCAATGGAGTTGCAAATGTTTTATTAAAAACGAAGCCACCACCATGCGCACACGATTATGCATCACACCTGTTTGCCACAATTCGCGCATGCCCGCATCTACAAGCGGATAACCTGTTTTGCCTTTTTTCCAAGCATCAAACTTTTCATCATCCGAAATCCACGGAAAGTTTTTAAACTCTTTCCTAAATTGCTCCGTTCGCATCGATGGAAAATGATACAGCAAATAGCCACAAAAATCTCGCCAACCAAGTTCTGATAAAAACTTATCGGCAGCAGATTGACTTGTAGATTGCATAGATGCCACATAACCTTGTGTTTCATGCCAAATCGTGCGCGGGCTTATCATTCCAAAATGCAAATAAGGAGAAAGGTTTGAAATATGTTTCTTCGCAGGAAAATCCCTTCCCTTACTATAATTTTTTAAATCATTTTGTAGAAAGTGATCTAACCTAGCATGCGCTTCTTTTTCTGAAATATTCCATGTTTCATGCAATGATGTATCCCAGTCTATTGTGGGTAAAAGTTCTAATGCTTCAATGCCATCATCTTGTATTTTTTCTGCTGGTAGTTTGATTGTATGTGGGATTGGAAATAGTTCTAAAATAGAATCTGTTTGCTTCATACATGCTCGCCAAAAAGGGCTATATACTTTGTATGAATTTTCATCTTGAGTTTTAACTGCGTCAGGATGAAATAATAAATAACCAGCAAACGCTTTAAATGATATATTCTCACTTTCAAGTTTCTTACGCAAAAGATTATCACGATCACGAATCGGCTTCACATAAGATTCATGCAAGTACACCGCACTCGCATTTGACTGCTTAATAAGCTTATCTAAGACTTCCTCTGTTTTACCTTTAAAAACCAGCAAATCTGCATCTTTATTTTTTAGATCTTTTTTGAGTGATGTCAGTGCATGGTGTAGCCACCATTTACTTGCAGCTCCGCGCTTACGAATCTCATCATTTGTTTCATCATGGATATAAACAGGAATAACCTCACTACCTTTAGCAGCTTCATATAAGGCTTGGTTATCGCTTAGGCGCAGATCATCTCTAAACCACATAATAACAGGTTGCTGGCTCACTGTTCCCACTCCTCTTCGCGAATTAAATGCTTATATTCATCATAAGGTAAATGCGCACTGCCATATGGATATGCAATGTATGCATGCGACGCATCATCAAACCATTCTATTAGCTGCTTTAGTCCTTGCTCAGCTTCATCCACCCAAGCTTGTACTTCTTCTATGGTAATTTTTTTCTCAGGATATGTTGTAATGTCTAGCGCTTTTTTTCTACCTGACATTTGCCAATAGCTTAACCCGTGCAACTGCTCAACCTGCTCGCGTATTTTTGTAAATTCACCTTTAAGTGCAATTAATGCTTCAAGCGGAAGTTGCGATTTTATACCTGATTCGATCACTTTTTTCTTGGGTGCTGCTCCCGTTTTATAATCAATAATATGCACGCCATTGTCATGATTAATTTCGATTCGATCTGCTTTTGCAAAAAGTGTGAATTTACCATTTGAAGATTCAAATTCATATGTGCCTTGAATCTCACTATAGAGCGATTTTATTTCGCCATTCCTAGCAATTTCTTTCTGCACCATCTCATCTGCAATGCGCGCTATGCGAGGCATCCACACCTGCTTAATGGCTTTTGGTAAAGATTGAGTTTCTAGAATTTCATCTGCAAGTTCAAGCCATTGATGCACTAGCTGCTCAGATGTTTTATTTTCAACATCCATTTTCTCTGTAAATTTCTCTGCCACTTTATGAATAAAGTTTCCAAACTCTAAAGCGCCGGGTGCTTTATCCACCTCGTCTAACTGTTTCAGTTTCAGAATATATTTTGCATAAACCGCATAAGGATTTTGTTGGAGCTTCTCAATATTAGTTGCCGATAATGTACGTGGTCTAAGACTCAATGGTGGCTTTGGTATAGGTTGAGTTATTGCAGGCAATGATTGATTCTCATAGAGCTTCCGATACCACTCAAGCCATGGTTTATTTGGCGTAAGTACATCTTGATTATGCGATGCTTTCAATACCGCATCCAAACGCATCCACCAACGCGATGGTGTGGTTTCAGCACCATCAACTTTACGGCTTCTGGTTAACACCACTTCTTTTGCGCAGAAATATTGCATAAAGTCATGTGCTGATTGCCCAATGCGTCTTTCAGGCAGAGGCAAACCAAACTGCGCGCGCATAGGGCGACTCATCCACGGATCAGCCGAAGGAAGTGAAGGCCAGCTACCTTCATTTAAACCACCTAGAATCATCAAGTCATAGGGCTGTAATCTTGCTTCAAGAGGCCCTAAAATATGCACACGCGGATGCAAACCATAGCGCGGACGAAAGCTCACTCCCTCTAGTAATGCTTCTAGTAAACTTTCTGCCTCAAAAGGATAGACCTCTTGTGGTAAATCTTGAATATGCTGTAGTTGCTGATACCAATTTTGGAATTGCTCCGCTGCATCGCTTGACCACAATCTCTCAGCACCTTCTTCTTTATCAGTGGTTGCTAACCGCTCTGCTGCTTGCAATATTTTTTCTAACAAGCTGAGTATTGGCAACCTCTCTCGCGATTGTTGCAGTGCAGCAATTGATTCAAACCAATCACTGGCTCTTTCTATAAATTCAACCAATGCGGGCTTTTCATTCTCTATTTTTAGGCGCGCAAGCAACTCAGCGGGTGTTCGGGTGACACACACACCACGCAAATACTTTTTCTCTATTTCGCGCGTATAATTCAAACATGTTATCGGGCTATAACCTAGTGCTGCATAGGGATGTTTTAAACATCCCAATAAGGTATGAATGCTAAAATTCGATTCAATCAGGCTTGCAATAATCCTTAGAAAAACAACAGGCGCAGATTCTGCCAGAGGCTTTCCTGCTGAATCATTGACATGGATATCCCAGCGCTTCATCGCCACCACCACATGTTTTGCAAGATTTCTATCATGCGTAACAAGTGCTGCTGTTTTTCCTTCCACCTCTAGTGCTTCACGAAGCATTAATGCGATGACGCCAGCCTCTTCATGCAGCGATGCGGTTTCAATCTGGGTAATGTTTGTAAAGGCATCTTTACTGGCATGGTAATGCCGCCACGAATCTACCGCTTCTGCAGGGCGCATCAATTGGCTGACAAGTTCAAGCCGTTCATCAGAAGAAATCCGATTACAATTTCCACTTTCCCAAACTGCAACTTCTTTCACACCGCATTTTAAATGTGAAAGCAACATCTTCATTTCATATTGTGGATGCGTTTCACCCATCGCTTCCCATGCGTGAGACGGCATGTTTTGATCTAGCCCCGGTAAAACCAAATACCCATTAGGTAGCATTGCAATGGTTGAAAGCAACTTTGTAGCTGCTGGAAATGTTCCCGTCACACCAGCTGCAATCACGGGGTAAGTGGGTGGATTTTCAATCCATAACTCTGCTTGTAGCTCCATCATCTGGTTGCGATATTCTGCCAGCGTAATTGCATTTTGTTCTCGCAATAAAGCAGGCCAGTTTTCCATTAAAATTTTTAAAAACTCTAATGTATCTTGCCAGTGCTCTTGAAATTCTTCAGGGTATAGCTGTTCTAAATTTTCAAATGAAAGCTGTTCGGGTTCTACTTCTGAAAGGACGCGCCCTAGGTCGCGG
>CAYGTX010000191.1:0-3707 GCA_964352935.1 uncultured Rickettsiales bacterium
GCACTAGGGGTTTTAAATATTGTATGCCATGCTGCAAAAATAAATCTTGCTGGCTTACAATCTCAGTCGCTACTTTTAAAATAGTGTTGGCACGTTGATCTAGCGCTTTTACTAGCCAGTTGGCAGTTTGCATTTGTTCGGAAAGAAACTTTTTGCCATCGTCGTTTTTTCCCACTTCGCTTTCAACTTGTGCGTAATAACGACGGTTCACTAATACGCGTGGCAATGCTTCACTATTTAATTCTACCGTCCAGCTATTATCAGGTGTGCGCCTCAGAAAAACATCGGGTTGCATCACTTGCACAACGTCTTGAACAAAGCCCGCAGTAGGTTTAGGGTTTAGTGTACGAATTTCTCGTATCATATGCTGCAAGTCTTCTTCACTTACATCACAGCGTTTTTGAAGTGCTTTTAAATTTCCCTCGGCCAATAAATCTAGGTTTTCAAGTAAGGTGGCAATGGCGGGGTCAAAATGATTGCGGTCTTTTAGTTGTAGCGCCAAGCATTCCGATAAATTACGTGCAAAGATGCCTGAAGGGTCAAAGTTTTGTAGTTGAGTAATAACGCGCTCAAGCACTTTCTTTTCGCATTTAAGGCGATTTAATGTTTCGGTATTATCAATAGTGAGGTAGCCGCTTTCATCCAGCTGTTCGCTTAAATAAAGCGCAATCATACGATCTACCGGATCGTGAATTTCTAGATAAATCTGGTCAGAAATATGGTCGCGTAGACTTTTTTTCTCTTCGGTGAAGTCTTCAAAAGAAGTATCATTGTTAAGTGATGAACTGCCACTGCCTTGGCTAATGTGACTGTAGGAAAGTGTTTCATTGCCTTCATATACGGCACTTGAAACCGTGCCATCATCCCAAACGTCAGATTGATCTTCGCCTTCTACTAGCGGTTTTTCAGGAGTAGGGGCAGCTTCTGGGGATTCAAATAGTGCTGTTTCATTGCTAGAGTCATCGCTTTTATTGCTGTTTTCTTCAGTGCGCGGCTCATTTTCATTGTTTTCTTCATCTAGGAATGGGTTTTTTTCCAGTTCTTCATCCAGATAAGTTGCAAGTTCGGTTGTGGTCATTTGTAACAGCTTGATAGACTGCTGCAGTTGAGGTGTCATCACCATCGACTGCGATTGTCGTAAATCTAAGCGTTGCGAAGGGCTCATAAACTATTACCTGAAAATGAAATCACTTTTAATATTAACAGTATCACTCTGTTAGGTAAACTTATTTCCTTTGTTGATTTGGCGGATGAGCCAACGAGTTGGATGCATGGCATGCAGTAAGTTTCGCTCTATGGGTAGAGACTCGTTGGTGATATAACTTGCTAGAATTTCCGCCGATAAAGGAGCGCTAATAAGCCCTCGCGAGCCGTGTGCAAGGCTAACATATAGTCCTTTTAAGTAAACCTCAGCGGTGAAAGGTTTAGTTGAGCTTCTTCTAAATGGTTTATAATTTCTAGTGAAACTTTCAAGATCAGCAATAGGGCCAACACATGGAAATCTATCGGGAGAGGTGCATCTGAATGAAACACGTCCCGCTAGTTTGGCAATATCCATCGGTTCGAGGGCTCCCATAATTCTTTCAAACCCTTCAACGTTACGTTGGTGCGATCTTTCTAGTAATTCGCTATTGCTTAGAAATGGCTCGTAAGTTGCCCCAATAGTGTGGATATTGTTTTTGTCTGAGGGAATAATATAGCCTTGCTCATGGCAAAGAATGGTTTTTAAAGCTTGGCTTCTATTTGTTGCAGGAAGGTAAGTAAGCTGCCCCCTGTTTGGCTTTAGAGGTAACCACTTGGTTTGCTTAAATGTTGTTGCATCATTGGCATTAGCAATAACAATTGTGGGTGCAAAAGCGATAGATTTCCCTGCAGCGTCGTTCACATGCCAGTTATTGTTATCATATTCTAAAGAGATTGCTTCACACTGAAAAAGGTGGGTGATTGATGTTTCTACTAGCGCTAATGTTTGTTTGGCAAAAGTGTTGGGGCATAGATAGCCTGCCAGAGGCATAAAATAGCTTTCTTTGCCGGTTAAGCCTTCAGCACCGATATGCTCCGCCGCTTCTTTAAGATCTAGCGTTTTTATAAATTTATTGGCAGAAATATAATCTTTCCCTTCGCGCTTATGGTTTAAGTGAAGCACTCCAGTTTGCGAGAAAGGCAGCTCATAGCGTTTTATATGCTCAAGGCTATGTAAAAATCCTAAAAGATTAAATTGCCCTCCAATATCTCCAGGCGCAGTAATTGAGGGTTGTAAAATAGCAAAAGGATTTCCTGAAGCTTCTTGGCATACATCACGGTTGCGTTCAATTAGTGTGACATGAAACCCTCGTTTTGCAAGGCTAAAGCTAGCAAAACATCCTGCAAGTCCAGCGCCAATGACGATGGCATTTTTTACTTCTGGTGATGTACGCATATTTGCATAAGTTGAGCGCAGAGGAGTAGTTCTATTGTTAGCTATTTGTTCTATAAATACAGCTTTAAGCATATCTCGTTTATGTCCAAAACCCTTGGCTTTTATAACATTAAAACCAAGTGATGTAAGGGTTCGCCTTACTGCTCCTGCTGCACTATAGGTGGCAAGTGTTGTACCTTGTGCTGAAAGTCTGCTCACCTGTTGCAGAACATTTTCATTCCACATATCAGCATTTTTAGCAGGAGCAAAACCATCCAAAAACCATGCATCGGCTTTGGCTTCTAGCTTAGGTAGTGTCTGGTTAATATCTCCGTAAAGCAGTGTAAGTGTAATGCGGCTATTACAAAAATATAAGCGATGAAAACCTTCGTAAAGTGGTGGATATTGAGCCAGCAACTCTTTTGAAATATCACTGTATTGATGAAAAGAAGTATGTGCTCTTGCCAAGTCATCGCAAGAAAGGGGATGCTTTTCTGTAGAAATGAAATGTAGCTGCGCATCTTTGGGAGCGTGCTTGAGCCAAAGCTCGGCCGTAACAAAAAAATTAAGTCCTGTGCCAAAACCAGTTTCAATAATTGTAAAGCTATGATTTACACCAGAGAAACGTTCCTTCAAATGGTTACCATCTAAAAAAACATGTCGTGTTTCGTCCACGCCGCCCGATCGTGAAAAATAGATATCACCAAATTGACGAGAGCAGGGAGCCCCATCTTTCCATTCAACATCTGCATAGGAGATTTCGTCAGGCATGGCTATCGGCGTTTTGCTCTGTCGGTAATGAATTTTTCTATTTCACTAACATCCAGCTCTTTAGTAGGAGCAAGTACAGGGCCTGAAAGGTCTAATCCCACACTAAGTAACTGACCCTTACTTACGGCAAATCGATGTTTTGAAACGGCTTTTGTCATAAAGCTGCGTAAATCAATGTTTGCTGCAAATAATCCTCGGCTATATTGTGATGCTACTCTCAAATCTTTTGTGGAAGCAACACCACTTGCAAATTCTACGCTTCCTGAAGCGCCTGTAAATAAGGTAGTGCCATTTTTGAGTGTATAGTTTTTTAGCACATCCAGATCAATGGCTGACTTAAGTAGGGGAGCTTGTTGTATAAGTTTTGATAGCCCTAAATTATTAACTAAAATATCCTTAGCTGAAAGTTTTAAGTTGCCTGTCATATTGTTTATTAATGTTATAGGGGTGCTACCGTAAGAGGATGCTTTTCCTGAAAGGTAAAGTCGACCGCGCATATTTACATCATCAGTGAAAATATTAATAATATCTTTAACAT
>CAYGTX010000192.1:0-3705 GCA_964352935.1 uncultured Rickettsiales bacterium
AAAATTAATTTTTAAGTCATTGGTGTGACAGGTGGTAGATGTATGATGTATCGAGATAAGGAGTTTCTATGCTACAACAATTCGTTATTTCCCGCTTCTTAAAAGCGCTTGAAAAGATAGAGCATGGTACGTTTCATTTGCAAACGCCAGATGGCAAAACCTATCATTTTGAGGGAAGAGAGAAAGAACCAGTCGTCAATGCAACCATCCACGATTGGCGTGTGGTAGTGGATTTTGCAGCTAATGGTGATATTGGGTTGGCGGAATCATACCGCGATGGTTATTGGGAAACGGATAATTTAGTTAATTTCCTGCTATTAGGATTGCGTAACGAGCAAGTGCTTGAGCCTTATATTTATGGCAATAGACTTTCACGCTTGGTAAATCGCTTTCTTTATTTGTTTAATCAAAATACGCTTAAGGGTAGTAAACGTAATATCACCGCGCATTATGATTTAGGCAATGAGTTCTATAAATTGTGGCTTGATCCGAGCATGACCTACTCCTCTGCGATTTTTAAACATGATGATGAACCGTTAGAGCAAGCGCAAAACAATAAATATGACCGCATGCTAGAGCGGCTGGATACCCAATCAGGCAGATTATTAGAAATTGGCTGCGGTTGGGGTGGTTTTGCAGAACGTGCCGCGAACGCAAATAAATTTAACTATGAAATTAAAGGCATCACGCTTTCGCATGAGCAGCATGCTTATGCCAATCAACGCCTCAGTGGTAGAGCGCAGATTGTGTTAGAGGATTATCGTCACCAGCAGGGTTTATATGAGCGCATTGTGTCGATTGAAATGTTTGAGGCGGTGGGTGAAAAATTCTGGCCGACGTATTTTTCTAAGATGAAATCACTATTAGCGACCAAAGGTAAGGCAATGGTGCAAACCATCACAATGGATGAGCCTTATTTTGAACGTTACCGCAAGAGTGGCGATATGATTCGTAGTTTTATCTTTCCCGGTGGTATGTTGCCAAGCCCGTCACGTTTTGAGTTGGAAGCCAGAAAGCAAGGCTTAATTGTAACGGATTCGCATGCATTTGGTCAGGATTATGCGCGTACCCTTTCACACTGGCTAGAAACATTTGAGCAAAAAATACCGCAAGTCAAAGCGCTAGGCTTTGATGATGCTTTCATCAATATTTGGCGCTTTTACCTTAGTATCTGTATCGCAGGCTTTGAATCTAAACGAACCAATGTTATGCAGCTGGAGTTACAACATGCCTAATCATCCTAAAGCCATTGCAAAAGTTGCGGCAATATCGCGTTTAAAGATAGTGCTGTTCAGCCTATTTCTTTTGTTGGGAGCGGCGGCATTTGCACAAGCCAGTGCCAATTCTAAAGCATTGGTAGACCAATATATCGACAATGCCGCATTAGTGGGTGAAGGACGCTTAACCTATCTTTTCTGGGATGTATATGATGCAAGCCTGTATGCTCCAAAAGGTGAGTGGAGTAAGGATAAGCCCTTTGCATTAACCCTACATTATTTGCGCGATTTTGAAGGAGCGGATATTGCCAATCTTTCCATTAAATCTATACGAAAGCTAGGTTTTGATAATGAAGTGAAGCTGGCTACTTGGCATACTCAGCTTAATGAAATTTTCCCTAATGTAGGAAATGGTAATGAAATTACAGGTATATATCAACCAAGTGGAGCGAGCTCTTTTTACAAAGATGGACAAAAAATTGGGGTGGTAAAAGATGCTGAGTTTGGCGTATGGTTTTTTGATATTTGGTTATCAGAAAAAACTGAACGTAAAGAGCTGCGAAAAGAAGTGTTAGGGTTGAAATGACACAAGGCACTACCATTTCATACTCGAATATATTTCTCTATGGCTTGATAGCCATGCCGCTCGCATTTGCAGGTTTACCACTTTATATTTATGCGCCAGATTTTTATGCAACGGAATATGGTGTTTCGTTAGCTGCAATGGGTGGAATCTTACTGCTGCTAAGGCTGTTTGATGCCGTTCAAGACCCTTTCATTGGCTATATTAGCGACCACTATCCGCAAAAGCGCCCTTATGTTGTGCTATTTTCGTCTATTTTGCTTAGTTTAAGCTTTTTAGCGCTGTTTCAAGTGCCTAGCTTTATGCCTGCATTAGTATGGTTTACGTTATTTGTGCTGTTATCGACCACCGCTTTTAGTGCGATGACAATCAACTTAAACGCGCTTGGTGCTATTTGGTCTAGGAATAGTCACGATAAAACACGCATCACGTCAATGCGTGAAGGGTTGGGTTTGATTGGGTTATTGCTAGCGGTGATATTGCCTGCAGTGCTGATGCAACATTTCGGGAAAAGTGAAGCATTTCTGATTGTGGCAGCTATTCTTGCGGTGTTAGTGTTGATTGCTTCCCCTTTGTTTTATTACTGGTCTAAGCGCAATCAACGCGATTTTGATGATGTGCAAAAGAAAGCCTACCATGTGTGGGATGTTGTAAGGGATATTCCTACCAACACGGCCATTTTCTATTTTATCTATGTGATAAGCATGCTGGCATCTGCCATTCCTGCTATTTTGGTGCTGTTTTTTATCAGAGATAGGTTGGACGCAGAAAGTTATACAGGGTTATTTCTAGCGATTTATTTTATCTCAGGCGTGCTTGCGATGCCATTATGGCAGCGTGTAAGCCTGTATTATAACAAATACAGAGCGTGGAATGGCGCGATGATGGTCGCAGTTGTTGGCTTCTTCGGGGCATATTTTTTAGGTGCAGGAGATGTTTGGCAATTTGCGGTGATTTGCTTAGCCTCTGGCATTGCATTTGGGGCTGATTTATCGCTACCACCTGCAATTTTGGCGGATCATGTACAGACTTATCGCCAGAAACATCGAGCAAGTGCCATATTTGGGCAATTAACGTTTTTATTAAAATTAGCCATAGCTTTAGCATCTGTGATAGCTTTACCATGGCTGGAGCATCTAGGCTATCAACCCGATGAGGAAAATGATGCGTTAGCACTTTCTGCGCTAAGTCTTTTTTATGCAGCAATTCCGTGTGCAATTAAAGTCATAGCGATGTTAATGCTAGGGCATTATGCAGAGAGATTAAATGTAACAGAGAAAGGTAATGACGATGAAAAAACTACTTTTTTTGCTTCCAATATTAGTAAGTCTTAGTGCATGTGGCGGTGGTAACTCGATAGAGGATTATAAGAAAATGAAACCCAAGGCAGATATAAAAGCATATTTTAATGGTCCTATTAAAGCGTGGGGTATTGTGCAAGATTGGCGCGGTCGTGTGAAACGTAGTTTCGAAGTGGAAATGGTCGGCACGTGGGAGGGTGATGTTGGCACGTTGAATGAAACATTCTTGTATAATGATGGTGAAACGCAGAAGCGTGTTTGGACGATTCATAAAATCAGCGAAAATCGTTATGAAGGTGAGGCGGGTGACATTCTAGGTAAAGCCATTGGTGAATCTTCAGGTAATGCGATTAACTGGCATTATGCGATGAATCTACCCGTAGGCGATACCACTTATCATGTGAAGTTTGATGACTGGATGTGGCAACTAAATGATGAAATTCTAGTCAACCGCTCTTACATCAAGAAGTTTGGTATTACGGTGGCTGAGCTTTCACTCTTTATGCAAAAGCAGGAAAAATAAGATGCGTTTTGCTGAAGAATATATCTGGATTATTGGTGCTAGTAGTGGCATTGGCAAAGCATTAGCGACACTGTTGAGTAA
>CAYGTX010000193.1:0-3686 GCA_964352935.1 uncultured Rickettsiales bacterium
AGTTATATTATTTGGCCCTTTTTCAGAGTCTTTTTCAATATATTCAATAATAGCACCAGCAACGTCTTTACCTGTTGCAGTTTCAATCCCTTCAAGCCCTGGGGAAGAGTTTACTTCCAGCACTAATGGCCCATGAGCAGACCTCACAATATCCACACCAGCTAAATCAAGCCCCATCACTTTTGCTGCTTTTACTGCTAGCATGCGCTCTTCTGGCTTAAGCTTGATGATTTTTGCCGTACCACCCATATGAAGGTTTGAACGAAACTCACCTTCTTTAGCCGTACGCTGCATTGCTGCAATTACTTTACCACCAATCACAAAACAACGAATATCCGAACCACCCGCATCTTTGATAAATTCTTGCACTAGAAAATCCGTTTGAAGATCACGGAATGCATTGATAAGGCTTTCTGCTGCTTTATAGGTTTCAGCTAAAAGCACCCCTTTTCCTTGTGTGCTGCTTAAAACTTTTACTACCAAAGGTGCACCGCCTACAAAACCGATAAGGTCTTCGGTGGCATCCGCACGATTTGCATAACCCGTGATTGGCATGCCAATGCCTTTGCGTGCTAATAGTTGGTGAGCACGTAATTTATCACGCGAACGTGTAATCGCCACTGACTCGTTAATGGAATAGGTATTTCCTACCTCAAACTGCCTGAGAACTGCCGTACCATAGTTGGTCACAGAAGCACCAATACGCGGTATCACCGCATCAAATTCTAACTGCTCTTTGACACCTTTGCGCGTGTAAAAAACGGTAGGCTTATTGGAGGTAATATTCATATAGCAGCTAAGCACATCAACTACTTTGGTTTCGTGCCCGCGTACTTTTGCCGCTTCAACCAACCTTTTGGTAGAGTAAAGATTTGCATTCCGAGATAAAATCCCAATTTTCACAACACTTCTCCGTTTGATTTTTTAGTGTTTAATACTACGCCAACCCATTCATACCACATCACCCATGGGGAAACTGGTTAGCTTAGAGTGCCAAATTGCTCACCTAAAATGGTGCAAAAGAGAAACGCCTAAGAATGCAAATGTCGCTGGAAATTCCAATTATCCATTTAGGACTACACATAGAGTGATTATGCGATAAAAGATAGCCAAAAAATGAGACACTTCTTTATTAGATAACATTTTTTATGCAACTAATTTCTTTCAAAAGCCTCTCATATTTCATTAGAACTTTTTCTGTAAGAACAGCCCGTAAGAGTCATCTACACCCTCTGAAGAAATGGCCGTTCTATAGGTTGACTGAATAGAAAAACCATTATCAAACGACACTTTAGCTACAGGGCCTAGCTGGTGGTCTTGCTCTTCGTAACCAGAAAGTTCTCTAAGATTTCCAAAATCATTAAACATATCTAAACCAAGTTCAAATGACTTAACATAAGGTAATGATGATTCAAACTTACGCGTCAAACGATGACGAAGCTCAACGGATATACCAGCAACGCTATCCTCACCAATATCATGCTCAATAACTGTGTTATGTTTGATTGTCCATTTATCATTAATGGCTGTTTCTGCCACTAAACGAAGTTCCACTTCGTGAGGTGTCTTATCACCATCACTTTGAGAGTATGATAATCTAAAACCACCATCCCAACCATAATCTTTCTTTTCTATAAGCTGAAAACGATTTTCAATCGTGAATGACTGGTGTTCTAAATTATCACCTTCGCGGATATCTTGCGCAGTAAGGATTCTTAACGCGTACCAATCATTAAAACCATAATCAACATGCTCTCTCATTCTGAATCTTTTATCACTTGAAGACGAATCATCATCTTCATTAAATCCAAAGCGAAGCTCTGTTGACAGAAGCCCTTCATTAACAGTTGAACCACCCACATTACTGGTTGATGAAGCAGCGTTTGATGTTAGTGGAAGCAACACTAGTCCTCCTAAAAATATAGATGTAGTAAGGATGATATTATTTTTAGAACTAAGCATTTTCATGGTGATTATTATTTTCTATTGTGGGTTATTGAATGAATAAACAAATTCAAATCTCAGCATTTGAAACAATTTTATACACAACTTATAGACCGATTACAAACCTGAAACGATTATTTTTGATTTTGTAATAAAGTAACTAAAGATACAAAACGTTTGTTAATATATAAACAAACGTAATTTGGACAGCATACAATACATAACTCTGAAAAAACAGTTTTTCATCGCACAAATACATCCAACACTCAACACTTGCGAAAATAAGCCAAAATGCTTATCATGTATCGCTTTTCTAATTTTGTTAGGTGAAATCAATGGCTGAGCGCGTTTATATATATGATAGCACGTTGCGTGATGGCGCACAAACTACTGGGGTAGATTTTACTTCTGTAGATAAGCTAGATATTGCCAAAGAGCTTGATAAATTTGGCATTGATTATATTGAAGGTGGCTGGCCGGGTGCAAATCCAACGGATGATGCATTCTTTAATGACGCCCCTACTTTACACACCTCAAAACTCACTGCTTTTGGCATGACACGTCGCCCGAGTGCGAGTGCTGCTAATGATCCCGGTCTTGCTGCGCTTATCAATAGCGGCACGCCATCCATCTGTATTGTGGGCAAAAGTTGGGATTTTCATGTGGAAAAAGCACTCGAAATTCCGCTTGAACAAAACATCCAGATGATTGGTGAAAGCATCGCGCACATCAAAAGTAAAGATCGCGAGCCAATGTTTGATGCTGAACATTTTTTTGATGGCTATAAAGCCAACCCTGAATATGCGATCAAAGCCATTAAAGCCGCTTATGATAATGGTGCGCGCTGGGTGGTGCTGTGTGATACCAATGGTGGTTCTCTCCCACATGAAATTGAACAAATAGTAAGCGAAGTTACCGAACATGTGCCGGGTAATCATCTTGGCATTCACTGTCATAATGATACTGAAAATGCCGTTGCTAATAGCATCGCAGCCGTACGTGCTGGTGTGCGTCAAGTGCAAGGCACGCTCAATGGCGTAGGTGAGCGTTGCGGTAATGCCAATCTTATTTCCATCATCCCTACCCTTGTATTAAAGTTAGGATATGATGTTGGTATCAGTAAAGACCAGTTAAGGCACTTAACCAAGCTTTCTCACTTTTTAGATGAGCGCCTCAACCGCCAACCCAACCGCTTTGCACCTTATGTTGGTACATCGGCATTTGCGCATAAAGGCGGACTGCATGTTTCTGCTGTAGTGAAGAACGCAAAATCATACGAGCATATTGAGCCAGAATCGGTGGGCAATAGACGCCATATTTTAGTTTCCAATCAAGCAGGAAAATCAAATATCCTTCAGCGCCTTAAAGATATCGGCATGGATGGCGACGCCTATCCTGATGAAAAAATCTACGAATTGATTCAAGCTGTTAAAGAACATGAGCGTTTAGGCCTAAGTTATGATAGTGCAGAAGCAAGCTTTGAGCTGCTAGCGCGCACCACGCTTGACAGTGTGGAAGAATATTTCCGCTTAAAAAGCTTCCGTGTGATTGATGAACGTAGATGGAATGCCAGAGGTGAACTTATCACTCTTTCAGAAGCCACCGCCCGCGTTGAGATAAACGGAGAGGAAAAATTAATGGTGTCTGAGGGTAATGGCCCTCTAAATGCGCTAGACCAAGCCATCAGAGGCGCACTGACTGACACTTATCAGCAACTCCCCAATATCAAGCTGCTCCATTAA
>CAYGTX010000194.1:0-3583 GCA_964352935.1 uncultured Rickettsiales bacterium
GAATCATACGAATCGTAATATCTGAGAAATCTGGAAATGTACCACTTTCTAATTTTCTGCCCAAATATTCTGATGTCGGCTCAAGCTCTATTTGCGCGATAAATTCTCGGCCATCTTCGGTAACTAACGATCGTGCCATGGAAGCTCTATCAGGCAGCAACCGTGGAACTAATAAGAAAATATAGACAAAACAGATACCAGCAAGCATCCAGCCCATCACTGTAAATTCAAAAAACTCAAGCGCGGGCAATCCCATTTTAACTAATGCACCCGATACAAGTAAGTTGGTGCTACTACCGATTAATGTTGTCATACCACCGGCGATAGCAACATAGGAAAGTGGCATCATCACCTTACTGACAGACATATTCACCTCACGCGCAATAGCCGCAAGAACCGGAATAAAGATAACCACCACAGGGGTATTATTAAGCAAACCGCTTACAACACACACCACTACCAGCACAAAGAAGAAAGCCACATAAGCACGATTATGTGAGCATTTTAGAATATAGGATGCCACCTCATTAAGCGCACCTGTCTGCACGACCGCCTGCCCAACAACCAACAGCGCTATCACGGTAATTAAGGCGGGGTTTGCAAACCCCTCCAACAGCAAACTTATACCAACACGCTTGCCCGTTTCAGTATCTACATAAGGAACTAAATAGAAAAAGAGTAATAAGAGCGAGATAACAACAACAGATGTGACTTCCATAGAGAAAGCATCTGTGGCATAAAGCACCATAGCAACTGCTACAACCGCCAACACCACCCACATATGTAGCGCAGGAATCTGTGTTATATTTAACCATTCCATTTTATTCTCTTCTCCCAATTTCCTTTAGGCTATTGGGAAAATAGAACAAAAGCGACTTTTGCGCAAGTTATCTTAAAATATTACTAGAAAGAGAATAATGTTTTTTCACAGCTAGTCTTAGATGGACCGCGCTTAACTATTCCATCTTTACAACATTTATAAGATTTACGGTACCTTGAACCAACTCTTTTCTTTTCACCACTTCGCGCGGCACACATAGCTTCTTTAGTTTCGTAGCATTGATTCGAATGCGAGTAGGTGCAGTTCTGCGTTGATACTTCAGGCATTGGTGGTAAGCTTGGCTCACTGTCAGCAAATTTCGTACATTCTAATGAAATACCACCATGGCCACCAAGACCAATTGAACCAGTGCCTGATTGACCACCCGAGTCATCGCGTGCGCAACCACCACTACCCATTGGAGCACGTGCTTTAGTACCATGACCTTTATCAACAGCGCATGCGCTTGCTGCCTGACCACCTCCTGACGTTTGACCATAGGCTAAAGCACCAGCTCCTGGAGTAGAGTTTGACACTACAAAGGTCGTACTCGCTCCATTTAAACTTCTTATTGTACTAATATTCTTTCCAGCAGTAATAGTGGTTGTTCCACCATTTGCCCTAACAGCACCTCCCGCTCTTAAGTAAGTTACACCATCTATACTAAGCAATGAATCTGTACCTGACGCGCCATTACTGCTTCCACCACTGCCAATCGTTACTTCCACTGCCTGATTATTATTAATAGGCACTAGCGCCTCAATATGAGCACCAGCACCACCTGCATAGTCACTATTAATATTATGATGACCTCCAACACGGCTACCTGCAGCACCACCACCCCACATCTTCACTTCTAATTCAGTACATGCTGGATCAAAAGTAATAGTTCTTGTTTCAGGTACGGTATGTATAGAGTTCACAGCTGCTGGCCAACGCCATTGACCACCTATACATAAATCTAACTCATAAGGCGTGAATGGTCTGTGGTTAAGGTTGATAGGCAATGAATTGTCTGGATCCGAGAAAAATTCTTTAGAATCAAAATAGATTTTTCCACCATCTTGTGAATTAAATACTGGAGGAGCAATGCCCCCTGTATCAATATCTTCTAACACTCCTTTACTTGGATGATAGCCTGCAACATCAAATGGATCAGGTTCATAGCCCATTAGGCATATATTAGGCGACCTTTCAGTGCAACTCCCGTCTGGTTCGTATCTATAACACTCTCTTTCAGCACAAAGCTTTACCCCGTGCAATATAGTACAGGCCTCATCCTCTTCGCTCTCTTGGTCTTCTTGATTAACAGAAAGAATTGCACTTTCAGTATATGGCTCGCTTCCCGCTTTTACTTTTTCGGTATAACTTAAGCCAGAGGAAACATTTGGATCAATGCCAAAATATACTTTCATTTTTGGATGACCTGCATCTTCCGTTACATTCTCGATTACGGGTAACGGCATAAATTCTGGACGGTCAATGTAACGTATCACGCGCATTGTTTCTCCATTTTCGAAAAAACAAATCTCCGCACCATTATTACAGTAAGATGCGCAATACTCCTTTCCTTCGTGAGGAACACATTGCCCCACTGGCAAGTCAACATCACTAGTTCTTGTTAGCTCAAAGCTATTTCTATTATAATTATATTGGAAGCTACTCAGCTCCACTAACAATACAGGCTGCTCAAATGTTGAACCGTCTTTTAAAGCCGCATTAGGGTCTGTAACATTTGGCAGAACATCACATTTATCTCAAAATGGCGGAGGCATTGGAGCAATTGGAATTGGCGCACACCCAACGATAGTAGCAACGTTATTATTATAAGAACCACCAGTGATAATTGTCCAAAAACTATCCCAACCACTTACCACTCGAGAGCCACTGCCCAACCACTTCTCATCACTCCAAGTATTTGCCTTCATATTACTGGTTATTTTTTCAGCCTCTTCCATAGAGGTGTTTTTATGAAAAGGACTAAAATCACTATTTGTATCCTTAAAATCCCATGGGTCATCGAATACACACAACCTTAATGGCACACCCGACTCTGAACGCTCACTTGTGTCTAAGCGCAAACTATTTCCATAATTCTTCGAAGGGTCATAACCATCTTCACCAGGCTGCTTATCTCCATAAGTAAGGCGCGCACAATGCCTTAAAGCTTTAGACCACTCACATTCACCTACTCCCATATGCTTAACAGTCACCCCACTACCCCACAGATAATAGGCAAATCGAACACGTGGATAGGCAAATGTACTGCTTGTATTTTCAATAAGACTTGACATTAGAAAATTACTTATATGACTAGGAAGGCTTCCTGTCATTTCTTCTAGCCGCGCTTCCAGTGCTTCGCGTCGCGCTTGCAATTCCTCTGGTGTTACAAATGCATTTGGGACAGAGACACAACGCTCTCTATAAATTGGAACAAGAGTAATAAAAGGAGGAGCAGGAATAGGGAAAGGTACTATTACTTCATCTTCAGTACAAATACAACTTGAGGGGACTTCTGGGTTAGGGCACAACCCCGGCTCACCACTTTTACTACCAAAATAAGGCTCCAAAGCAAACGCAGAAGAATAGGAGTTTATAAGAAAAATCAGTGCGAAAACAACTGAGAACATTATTCTCAGCCAAAACTTTCCTAAATGCGAAAAAACAAAGCTATTTGTTGTAAATATACTCGCCATAAACTAAAAACCCATCCCACACAGCAATGACTAAAGAACCATTATAGCATTTTTTTTACATTTGAAC
>CAYGTX010000195.1:0-3579 GCA_964352935.1 uncultured Rickettsiales bacterium
CCTCCGAAACCCTCGAGCGCTGAATTACTTATTATTTCCTATCCTTTATCTACCTTCGTTCCTTCTAAACGAACAACCAACGGCACAGAAAGCTTCACTTCCTTAGCAGCCGCAATCACACCTTCTGCAATAATATCGCAACGCATGATGCCACCAAAAATGTTCACTAGAACACCTTCAACGCTAGGATCAGCTAAAATGATTTTAAATGCTGTGGTTACGCGCTCTTTAGTAGCACCACCACCCACATCCAAGAAGTTTGCAGGCTCACCGCCTTTTAACTTAATAATGTCCATGGTTGCCATTGCAAGACCAGCACCATTTACCATGCAACCGATGTTACCTTCCATTTTCACGTAAGATAATTCGTGCTTAGATGCTTCACGCTCTGATGCTTCTTCTTCACTTTCATCGCGAAGCTCTTCAATATCAGGGTGACGGAATAATGCATTTGCGTCAAAACCAACTTTCGCATCCAAAAGCTTGATTTCACCTTCTGGTGTTTCAATCAATGGATTGATTTCAATTTGCGCTGCGTCTGTTTCTACAAATGCTTTGTAAAGTGCAAACACGACTTTGGTAAATTGCTTCAGTTGAGAACCCTCAAACCCTAGAGCAAATCCTAATTTACGAGCATGGAAGCCCGAAACACCCGAAGCAGGATCAACATCTAAAGTAATGATTTTTTCAGGGGTGCTATGCGCCACTTCTTCAATGTCCATACCACCTTCTGTTGATGCCACAAATGCCACGCGGCTTGTTTCACGATCAACTAATAGAGAAAGATAATATTCTTTTTTGATATCAGAGCCAGCTTCGATATAAAGACGATTCACTTGCTTGCCTTCAGGGCCAGTTTGAATCGTTACTAGCGTATTGCCTAGCATATCTTTAGCATTTTCTTTCACTTCAGCAGGTGTTTTAGCCAAGCGAACTCCGCCTTTGGCATCTGCAGGAAGCTCTTTGAATTTACCCTTACCACGCCCACCAGCATGAATTTGTGCTTTGACTACAAACAACTCGCAGCCTAGTTCTTCTGCGGCTGCTTTCGCTTCTTCTGCAGAAAAAGCTACTTTACCTTCAGACACCGGAGCGCCAAACTTCTTCAGCAGTTGTTTTGCCTGATACTCATGAATATTCATCGGTTCTCCCTTATGTTTTTTAGAAAACACCTTCTGCCTCTCAACGCGAGTGACAGATTGTAGAAAGGGCTAATAGCATACAAATTCCTTGAATTCAAGGACTTCTGGCTTGAAGCCCTTGATTCACTCATTCCTATCAGCCATGCATTGAAATTGCGTCACACAATTGTAATCAACGCCTACCTTTGAACAGCCCTAATATTAGGTGTTCATAGATTCAAAAAATTCAGAATTTTCTTTAGTTGCTTTCAACTTATCAAGCAAGAATTCAATCGCATCCACAGGACCCATTGATTGCAAGATACGACGAAGCACCCACATTTTAGAAAGCGTAGCTTGACCCACAAGCAATTCTTCCTTACGTGTTCCAGATTTTGTGATATCAATGGTTGGGAAGACGCGCTTATCCGCAATTTTACGATCAAGAATCACTTCCGAGTTACCCGTACCTTTGAATTCTTCAAAGATTACTTCATCCATACGCGAACCTGTATCAATCAACGCCGTCGCGATAATGGTTAAAGAGCCACCATTTTCAATATTACGCGCAGCACCAAAGAAACGCTTAGGACGTTGAAGTGCGTTTGAATCCACACCACCTGTTAATACTTTACCTGAAGAAGGAATAACGGTGTTGTAAGCACGAGCAAGGCGCGTGATTGAATCTAAGAGAATCACCACATCTTTTTTGTACTCAACCAAACGCTTGGCTTTTTCAATCACCATTTCAGCCAGCTGTACGTGACGGGTTGCAGGCTCATCAAAGGTAGAGCTTACCACTTCACCTTTTACAGAACGTGCCATATCGGTCACTTCCTCTGGACGCTCATCAATCAAAAGAACAATCAGTTCAATATCGGGATGGTTGGCGGTAATTGCATGGGCAATATTTTGCATCAATACGGTTTTACCTGTACGCGGAGGCGCTACAATCAAACCACGTTGACCTTTACCAATGGGCGCTATCACATCAATGACACGCGTACTCATATCTTTTACTGTCGCATCTTTAAGCTCTAGTGTAAGTTTATCTTGCGGGTAAAGCGGTGTTAGATTGTCGAAATGCACGCGATGACGTGCTTTTTCTACTGGCGCACTGTTGATTTCTTTTAAACGAAGTAGTGCAAAATAACGCTCACCTTTTTTAGGAGAACGAATCTCACCACTTACAGTATCACCCGTTCTTAAACCAAAACGTCTGATTTGGTTTGGCGACACATAAATATCATCTGGGCCTGCAAGATAGTTTACTTCTGGCGAACGCAAGAAACCAAACCCGTCTTGTAACACTTCAATTACACCTTCACCGGTAATGGTTCCGCCTTGTTCAGCAATGCGCTTTAAAATCGCAAAGACTAAATCTTGCTTTAGCATGCCACCACCATTATCAACACCGCAATTTTCAGCGATTTCTAATAGGTCAGCCGGTTGTTTTTTCTTAAGTTCTTTAATACTGAATTCAACACCATCCGAAGCTTCCTCACATAGCTGGTTATCATCCGCATTTTGTTTGTGATTGCCTGATTTTTCAGATTGATTTGTTTCAGTGTTGCCATTCTCATTATCACGAGGACGACCATTATTGCCACTATTACCGCGCTTCTTATCTTCAAAGAATACTTTTTTGCCACGACGTTTTGGAATGGCTGAGCCTTCGTTGCTCTCTACATTGCCTATTTTATCATCGGAAGGAGATTCTGATTTCGGCTGCGATGCTTTTTCTACTGGCTTAGCGGAAGTATCTTCTTTGACTTCGTCTGCCTTTGGAGCATCTTCTTTTTTTATTTTAGGCTCAGGCTTTTTTTTGGTGTCAAGCTTGAGGGTTTTCTTTTTACTGAAGTCTTCTTTTGCTTCAATTTCAGACATAATCGTTCCTTGATTGGGTATATAAATGGGGTATTTAGAACAAACGAAACCTATTAAGGGCTCAGAATATTAATATTTTGATGTAAATGGTAAAAATAGATAGAGGAAGGAAACAGGTAATCACTTGCTTTCCAGCTACTGTGATTATAGGAATTAGCAGAAAAAGAATTACCTGTCAAAGATATTTTGGTTTTTAATCTTTAAAATTCATCTGATGCAAGCTTAAAGATAATAAGATTTTCCAATCTTATTGAAGCAAAAAATAAAGATAGATGTTCAAATACCTTTAAACTAGAAAGGTTTCACTACGGCTAATATCACAATAGCTATCATCAATAGGGTTGGTACTTCATTAAACCAACGAAAGAATTTTTGGCTTTTTAAATTAGCTCCACGTTCAAACGCTTTGCGGTATTTAGACATAATGCCATGCGAAGCAAATAATCCAAGCAACAATAACATTTTTGTATGGAACCAACCAGAAAGATGCGCTTGCGAGATATGCACTAACGCTAATCCTGTTACGATGACCACAATCATGGCAGGATTCATAATAAAGCGCATTAGCTTA
>CAYGTX010000196.1:0-3559 GCA_964352935.1 uncultured Rickettsiales bacterium
AAGCACTCTCACGCCTTCGACTAAATTTCCCGTTTCATGCTTGAGTAGTGTAGAGGGATAAAGCACCCCTCCATTAATCATTGCAGAAATTGCTCTCACCAAATGCACCGGTGTAACGGCAATACCATGCCCGTAAGAAATCGTTACGGCTGATGTCTTCCCCCAACGTTCGGGATAAAGTGGCGAGCCTCTTTCTGGCAATTCAATATCAAGCCTGTCAAGCAACCCCAAACTACTCAAAAAGGCACGTTGGCCACTTTCTCCAACTTCCATAGCAATTTGCACCGTCCCTATGTTTGAAGACTCCACAAAAATATCAGGCAAGCTCATCATCCCTTCATGCGGATGAAAATCATTCACCGTAAAGCGAGAAACTTTAATTGGCTTACTAACATCATACATTGCATTCATGTTTGTTTTGCCAGACTCAAGCCCCATGGCAAGTGTAAATGTCTTAAAGGTAGAACCCATTTCATAAACGCCCAATGTAGAGCGATTAAACCGCTGATTAGCAGTGATACGTGAAGGGTGGTGAGGGTCAAAGTCAGGCAAGCTTGAGATCGCAACCACCTCTCCGGTATTAACATCTGCCAACACACCTACAGCCGCTTTTGCTTTAAAGTTCTTCATCCCCTCCACAAGCTCTTCGCGCAGCACACTTTGCGCTCTCACGTCTAGTGAAAGTTTTAATGCGTCCATATTAGGATTTTTATCTTCTGAATTACGCAAAAATTCATCGAAACTATTTTCAATGCCCGAAATGCCTTTTCCGTCAATATCTGTATAACCCAATGTATGCGCAAATAGGTTTCCGTGCGGATAGACTCTTTTCTCTTCTTTTGCAAAATAAAGCCCGGGAATTCCTAATGCATTAGATTCCGAATGCTCAAGCGGCGTAAGATTACGCTTCACCCATACAAAATGCTGTTTAGAATTAAAACGCTTACGCAACAAATCCACTTCAATATCAGGGAAAATGCTTTGCAATTTAGCAAGCGCATCTTCAACATCCATCATTTTTAGTGGATTGGCATAAAGTGAAGCCGTTTGAAGATTCACCGCTAGCAACACACCATTGCGGTCTTCAATCGGAGCACGAGAGTAGAAAAGATCAGGCTCAGCCTTGTCATCATCAGAAGCACTTATAACATCGCCGCCGCCACCCATAAATCCAAGCCCCAGCAAACGTACGCTAATCACCCCAAACACAAATACAAATGCCAGCACCATCCATACCAAACGGTCGTGGCAAATCGTAACACTCGCTGATTGATTTGATTTATTCTTTTTTTTTGGCAAAGACGTTTTCACGATATGCATTCCAAATGGCTTTAAGTTTCCGGTCTTCAGCTTTTAGTTTCCAGCCACTATGCGCTTGGCCTATACAAGTTCTTTACTAGAGACGAGTCACCAAAACTTTACCTATAAACCACTTTCATACTAGCAAGAATCGGACGTGGTGTTGGCGTTACCAAACGATCACCCTCACGCTCACGACCGGCCACCATCACCGCTTCACCTTCTTTAACTTGCGCAACACTAACATAGCGCAAATCCAGATACTGATCAGCCAACCGCTTTAACCGCTCTGGACGATTAAGGTAAGCCCATTCTGCTTGAAGCACATGAATAGATTGTTTATCCGACGTAACCTGCCGTTCAATTTCGGCTAAATCACGACGAAGGTTTTGCACTTTATATTTCACCTGAAACAAGGCAAAAATACTGAGCGCTAGCAACGCTATACCTAGCAAAGCTGCGGGACGCATTCTTCTTCTCCTAAAATCTCCGTCCGTATTGCTGCTCTAAGCTTGGCCGAGCGTGCACGCACATTGCTCTTAACCTCCTGCTTTTCAGGCAACACAGACTTGTTTGTTAATATACGGAATGTCTCGTGCTTCTCAAGTGGTTTTTCACCATTTTTTGCATATTTCGAGACATGTTCTTTTTTGGGCGAACGTTCTTTCATAAAACGCTTCACTATTGCATCTTCCAACGAGTGAAATGTTACCACCACCAGCCTTCCGCCCGGCGCCAAAACACGTTCAGCAGCACTTAGCGCACGCTCCAACTCACCCAACTCATCATTCACCCAAATACGAATCGCTTGAAAGGTACGCGTTGCGGGATCAACCTTGCTTTTCCCCTGCTTTACAACACTACGCACCAACGATGCCAACTGTCCGGTGCGCGTAAAAGGCTCTTCGTTACGCTTTTCTACAATTGCTTTAGCAATGCGACGCGACATCCGCTCGCCACCGTAATTATAAATCACATTCGCAATTTCTTCTTCGCTGCTATGATTTACAAAATAAGCAGCATCAGGGCCATCACTGCCCATACGCATATCAAGCGGCCCATCTTGCTTAAATGAAAATCCACGCTCTGCTTGGTCTATCTGCATTGAGGAAACCCCAATATCCAACACCACACCATCTACTTTTTCTACGCCATGAGCGGCAAGTAATTGCTCCATGTCTCCAAAAGGCCCCAAAAGCAATGTAAAGCGTCCCGAGAACTCCTTAGAAAGCGCCTCTGCCGTTGGCAGCACCTGCTTATCTCGGTCAATTGCTATTACATTACAATTGGAGCCCTCTAATAGCCCCCGCGTATACCCTCCTGCGCCAAACGTTCCATCCACGTATACTTCTCCATCTTGAGGAGACATAAAGGAGAGCATTTGGTCATACATGACCGGCACATGTGCTGCTACTTGCATCTAATTGCCCTCCTTCTTCGTGTCTGGAGACGTAAGTCTCAGGTTACCTCGTTGCTGATGCGCCAACTCTCTGGCTTTTTCAGCGTATTTTCTAAATGTTTCAGGATTCCATATCTCAAAGGTCTTACCCTTACCCACAAACACAGCCTTATCCGTAATGCCCGCAGTTTTCATAAGCGCTTCAGGCAACACCACGCGCCCATCCCCATCAAATGCAAGCTGCTCACTTCCACCTAAAATGGCCGTTGCAAAGGCATCACGCTCATCAGAGTAAGGATCAAGCGCATCAATACTATCGCTTAAGCGCTCCATACGATCGATTCCGCACGCTTCAACACAAGGGTGATTAAATGACGCATACGCCACAACACCATGAAACACCTGAGAGGCTAACATATTACGGTATTGCGCCGGAACAGAAACCCGTCCCTTCTTATCCACCTTATTTTCGTAGGTTGAAAGAAATAGCGCCATAGTAAATTTTCCGCCTATTGGCTCAAAATTATTTTCCACACCACACTTTTCCCAAAGTGCGCAAAAAGTGAAGGCATACCTTGCCAACACCAAACCCTGAGAAACAAACCAAACACCACACAGCCTTTAGTAACGCAAAGTTGGGAGAGATAAAGCTAGCAGCGTTAGGCAGGCGCGGGAAAGCGGGTTCAATGCACCCGCGCCTACTTACAGTTTCCCAAACCCCTTCCTGCCCTTTTCATTCTTTTTGTTCCAACGGATCAATTTGGAATAAAATGGGTTTTCATGGGTTTCTATGGATAAGATACCCTATTTCATGGAAAATGGTCAAGCATAAAGTAATCAGCATTTAAAATAAAATTTTAA
>CAYGTX010000197.1:0-3545 GCA_964352935.1 uncultured Rickettsiales bacterium
AAAGTGGCTACGTCGGCGCGGATAGTTTTGTCTTTTCTGTGACGAATGCGGCAGGAGTAACAGCAGAGCATCAGGTGAATCTAGATATTCGCAGCCATGCAGGTAGCTACTTTAATGCAGATGAAGAATTTGTGGTGAATAGCTATACCGCAGGTGCTTACCAAGAAGACCCTGCTATAGCAAGGCTTAGCAACGGAGAAATGGCGATTGCGTGGCATGGAACGGATGATAATGTTGGACAATATATAGCCGTTCAGCGCTTAACGGAAGATGGTATAAAAATCGGCGAAGAGCTTCGAGTTAATACGACGGTTGGGGCGCTAGAATTTCCAGCCATTGCTGCACTTTCATCAGGGAAATTTATTGTATCCTGGACAAGCGCTTTACCTGCAGTAGATACTTCAGAAGATATTCGTGCGCAGATTGTTAATAATGATGGAACGCTCTTTGGTTCTGAGTTTAAAGTAAATACAACTATTGCTGGTTTCCAGAGTAATTCGACCATTGCTGAGTTGAATGATGGTAATATAATTATTGCGTGGGATAGCAGATCTGGAAGCGGCGGTGGTGGTGAAGATGCTTACTTGCAACGTTTTGATGCTGAAGGCAATAAAATTGGTGGTGAGGTCTTCGTCCAAAACGCTTTTTACAATACTGACAAACAGCCAGATATTTTAGCCCTCAATAATGGTGGGTTTGTGATGACTTGGTCTGATAGTAACAGGTTAGTTATACAATTTTTTGATGCAAACGCTAACGCAATTGGTGCACAAACATCATTATTGAGCGGATCCAATGACTTACCAAGTATAGCTGAATTAGCAAATGGAAATTTTGTTATTGCTGCCACATCACATAATCGAGCAAGTTTTAGCATTTTCGATGATACGGGTAATGTTATTTTAGCCAATGTGATTATTGATCAAGGACGTGCCACTCAGCCTCTTTCACCAAAGGTAGTTGCGCTAGAGAATGGCAACTTTGTGATTCAATGGGTGCAAGATATCAATAGTGAAACAGAAAGAGATGTGGTGGCACAACTTTTTGATGCGAGTGGCTCAGCACTTAGTGATGTGTTTGTTATCAATAGCACAACAGAAGGGCATCAAGGTGACTCAACATATAATGGTGATATTATAGCACTTGGTGGAAACGGCTTCATGTCCACTTGGCAGAGTGAAAATACTGATGGTGATGGTTGGGGAATTGCTGCACGTAAATTTACGCTTGCCTCGCAAGAAATATTAGGTGGCTCTGACTATAATGACATACTGAGCGGCGGAATTGGTGACGATTTACTGGCTGGTAATGCGGGTGATGATGTGTTAACAGGTAGTGGGGGTGACGACACGCTTAACGGTGGCACAGGCGCTGATATACTTATCGGCGATGGTGGGGAGCATGGTCAACAAGATTTACTTTTCAATGCTAATAGCTTAGTTTCAAGCAGAATAGAAAGTATGCTAACAGAGGAAAGTCATGCTGAATCGACCTTCGCGGCGTTAGACAATGGCAAGATATTTACTTTGATTCAGGATCAAAATGCTTCAAACCATTATCGTATTCAAGGCCAGTTTCTAGATACGGATGGTAATTTGGACGGGACGCCGTTCACGATTGTAAACTCTGTTACCTCAGAAATCATGTGGCCGAACGTCGTTAGTTTAGCTAATGGTGACTTTGTCGTTGCGTGGAACAATGGTGCAAGTGTGTTAGAAGCACAGCGTTTTGACGTGAATGGCCAGCCTATTGATAGCTTGATTACTATCAGTAATGTTGGCGTTAACGCAATACCTGAGCTTTCTGCAAGCCCTGATAATGGCTTTGTAGTAGCGTGGCATAACTATGGCAGCCATGATATTTTGGCTAAAAAATACGATGCTAATGGTAATGCTACCACGTCAGATATAGATGTCAGTACAGGTTGGGCTTACGATCAAAGCTTTGTCAATTTGACCACTCTGAATGATAACAGTTTTGTTGTTTTCTGGACACAAGAACAGGCAGATGGCACCGACGAAGCATATTTGCAGCGTTATGACGCTGCTGGTGTAGCACAGGGTAGTGCAACAGCGGTAACAACTATGGTGGGTAATAAAGACTCATCAGCCCTTACAACGCTTGCTAATGGTGATTATATTGCCGTATGGGGGCAACAATTTGGTCCTAACCCTAGCTTGAATCATGTTTACATGCGTCGATATGAAGCAGATGGAACGCCTGTAACCAATGCAATTAGAGTAAATGAACTATATGACCTATATTCATACTCTCCATCCGTAATAGCACTACCTGATGGTGGCTATGCCATTGGTTGGAGTATGAATACGAATACTGGTGCTCCCGATTCTCAAAGTTTATTGTTGGTGAAGCAATATAATGCTGACGATACTGCTATAGAAGAGGTAGTGGTGCAGTCAAATTCAGAAGGTTTTTATGGTGCAGTGACACTAAAACTCATGGCCGATGGCAAGCTTGCTGCTGCGTGGGCACCTGAAAGTGGTTTTGTAGACTACTATATATTCGATAAAGACCCAAATGCGTTGCCTGCAAGCGGCAACGACACCCTCATTGGCGGTGCTGGTGCCGATGTGCTTGATGGTGGCGCTGGCGTTGACAGAGCAAGCTATGCTGATTCAACTTCAGCGGTCAATGTGAATTTACAGTCGGCCACTTTCACAGGCGGTGATGCTGAAGGCGATGTGCTGAGTAATATCGAAAACCTTACTGGATCCGATCACGATGATTTTCTCAAAGGTGATGATAATGCGAATGTACTGACTGGCGGTGCGGGCAATGATACGCTCAAAGGTGCTGCTGGTGATGATGTTTTTTATGGCGGTGCTGGTGATGACGTAATTGAGACGGCAGATGGTGCTGACACCGTTGATGGTGGTGAGGGTATCGATCAGGTTAACTACTGGCAGTCTTGGGCTGCAGGTGTTCATATTGATTTAGCCAATGGTACTGCCAGCGGAGGTTGGGCTGAGGGTGATACACTAACAAATATTGAGAACATTGTAGGTAGTAATTATTATGGCGATACCATTTTCGGCGATGAACAAGATAATATATTTTTAGGAGGAGCTGGGAACGATATACTAAAGGGAGAGGCTGGTAATGACATATTAAAAGGTGGTTTGGGTGATGATACTCTTACGGGAGGCGAAGATGCGGACCATTTCTTTATCGCAGCCGAAGCAAATGCGCTAGAAACAATCACCGATTTTAACGTTCTGGAAAATGGTGAAGTAATTGATCTCACAGCATTTGATATTACCTTCAGTAATTTTGCTGATGTACGCACAGCGGCAACACAGAATGCTACTGATGTTGAGGTTAATTTAGGTGGTGGCCAAGTTTTAGTACTTAAAAATGTAAATAAAGATGATTTGAGTCATGAGCATTTTGTAGGAAATGCGGGTATTAATTCATCGCCCACTACTGGTGTTGGAGTTGCAGCACAAGTAGCTGATGCAGGTGTTGCCTTTAGCTATACATTAGCAGCTGATGCCTTTGCCGACGCAGATGGGGATAGTTTAACT
>CAYGTX010000198.1:0-3541 GCA_964352935.1 uncultured Rickettsiales bacterium
CACCTAATGGTACGATCCGTAAGGGTATCTCAGGCAATATCACGCGGGAAGATATTCCTTTCCATAATTTGCGCCGTCGCTTGCCTGATTGGCAAAAGCAAACCATCGATGTGGTTACTATGGAAACCGGAGGGCTAAAAAGCAGCTTTAATCGGGTATCTCAATTTAGTGGTATTTTAAAACTGACCTTTATTAATGATAAAGGTTTAGAAGAAACGCTTCATGCGCGTCCTATTAAGAAAGGTGATCCCTATCTTTTAGCGACGAATGAATTACAAAAAGTGATTCAGTGGGCAGAAGATTTTTTCCAGCAAGCACTCGATCAGAAACGTAATGCCTATGTGGGCTTAAAGGATACGGTTATGCCAGGCTATGATGGTGTAATGAAAGATGCCGTTGAAGAAGTTTTTGCCAAAAAATTTGCCAAAAAATTTAAAGCAGCAGGCCTCAATTATGAGTACGGTCTAATTGATGCGCAAGCTGCAAAAGTGGTTGCTGATCCTCCGGAAAATGTATTATGGGGTATTCCGGATAATACATCTGGCCGAAAAATGCTTAAGCTAGTGAACTCACTTAAAAAATACGGAATCCCTCAGCGGGAGCATCAGGTTGCTATTTCTCGTATGAGTGCCGGAGGTGGTGATCAGTATGGAAGTTTTAATGCGCCAGCACCTACGAATGGAGTGCTAACATTAACCATTGGTACGCGCATTTTGCATTCGCGGGAAGTAAAAAAGAATGATCCTATTTTATTGATGAGCAACGATCCCGTTGCAATTAAAGAATGGGTGAAGCAATCTTTCGCAGATGCAGCAAAGAAAGATCAGGAAATATATTTTGGTCTTAAGCGGGAATATATGGCTTATGATCAGCTATTTAGTGATATTATTTCTGAAGTGCGAGACGAGCTATCAGAAGGTGGGCGGACACCTCCGCCAATCATGATGATGACTCCATCTAAGCAGCTACGTAAAATGATATGTGATCCTCCACGTAATGCGCGTTATGCAGCATTGAATATGGATGGGGATATTTTTTCTGATATTACCGCCGCACTTGGTGGAAGCTTGGCTACGGCAAGTTCGGTTATTGCCAGTAGTAATGGAACAATGTTGTTTGAAGCGCCACATGGAACGGCTCCTGATCTTTATGAAACCTATGTAGCAAGTAAAGGAAAGAAAGCATTTTTCAATCCTTCGGCCTTGCTTTATGCCGTTGCAAATGGGCTTGAGGTGATTTCTGAGAAAGAAGAAGGCGATGCTCTAAAAATTTATTCAGATCATTTAAAGCAAGCATTAATCGATACCGTTGCTAGTGGTATTATCACTGCAGATATTAAAGGTCGTACGTCTGAGGTAGAGAAAGAAAAGGTGGTTGATTTGTTCCAGTTCTTGGACGAGGTTGAAAAAAGATTTGTGAAAATGCAATCTTAAGCAGTCCCTTAATGATTCTCTGTTGACATTTTATAAATGGGGGGTTATATTGCGTCGCAACAAAAATATTTTCAGGAGTGAAAACCATGGCTAATAATCCTTTCGAAGCCTTCCAAAACTTTGGCGAAGCATTTAAAACACAATCTTTTGATTGGGCTAATTTTACACAAGCGCAGCAACGCAATGCAGAAGCTGCTAGCAAAGCTAGTCAAAAATTTGCAGAAAATGCACAAGCACTTGCTCGTCGCAATGCTGAGTTTCTGCAGCAGCAAGCTGAAAGCGGACTTAAGCTTGTAAAAGAGCTTGTAGGTAATGCAAACAACCCTGAAGCTGCTATCGCTAAACAAGCTGATTTCGTTAAGAACTCTGTTGATGCAAGCATCAGCAACAGCCGCGAAATTCTTGAGCAAGCTTCTAAGCAAAATGCTGAAGTTCTTGAGCAGCTTAATAAGCAATTCAATGAATTCTGGAAAGAAGCGCAAAAAGCTGGTTCTGCTGCTGCAGATGCCGCTTCTGCTGCTAAAAAGAAAACCGCTGCTTAATATAGCGTTTATTCCGAATAAATGACTAAAGGCCAGCAACATAAATGTTGCTGGCCTTTTTTATTATAAACCTCATAAGAGTCCTTAATTTTTTGGCTTCTAATCTAGCATTATTAGGTGAGCTAATAAGTTATTCAGTTAAAGAAAGTAACTTATAATTACATAAATGCATGTATCTAAAATGCAACGGTTGAAAAATAATACGCTTTAAAAAAGTGAAATTCTCTGGATTTAGACAAAAATTAAAGCAACACTAAATGTAGTGGGTGTTGTGCCTTATATATCATTCTAAATACAAATAGTTGAGGTTAGTATTATGTCAAAACTGAAAAAATATCTCTATTTAATCTGTAGTCTGTCACTCATGCCTGTTCCGGCCTTTGCAGCGGTTGATACGGGTGATACTGCATGGATGATGATTTCAACCGCACTGGTGTTGCTAATGACTCCGGGTCTTGCTTTCTTCTATGCTGGTATGGTTCGTACGAAAAATGTAACCTCTACACTATTTCAGAATGTAATCGCTCTTGGCGTAATGGGTCTGCTTTGGGTTGTAGTTGGCTATAGTTTGGCTTTCTCCGGTGGTTCTGAATATATTGGTGATTTAGGCGCGGTGTTGTTAAACGGTGTCGGTCAGGAAGCGAGTGAAGGATCAACTATTCCTGCGCTATTGTTTATGGCGTTTCAAATGATGTTTGCCATCATTACACCGGTATTAATGACGGGTGCTTTTGCTGAGCGTGTGCGTTTTAGCTCATGGTTAATTGTGATGATACTTTGGAGTGTATGTGTTTATTCTCCGGTAGCTCACTGGGTGTGGGCATCTAATGGCTGGTTGTTTGTAAAAGGCGCATTAGATTTTGCTGGTGGTTTTGTAGTGCATATGACTGCAGGTTTCTCTGCGCTCGTTGCTGCAATCCTGATTGGCAAGCGTAGCGATTTTGGCAAGAGCCAAAAACCTTATGATGTTGGTATGGTGCTACTAGGTACCTCACTACTATGGTTTGGTTGGTTCGGTTTTAATGCTGGTTCAGCGCTATCTTCAGGCGGTTTGGCGGTGAGTGCGTTTGTAACCACATTTATTTCTGCTGCTGCTGCTATGGTAATGTGGACATTAGTTGATACCATTAAAGATGGTAAACCAACATTGATGGGCGCGTGTATTGGTGTTGTAGCCGGTTTGGTTGCTATTACTCCGGCTGCAGGTTTTGTAACACCGGGTTCAGCAATCATTATTGGTTTACTTGCAGGTATCGTATGTAATCTGGTTGCACGTGCAGTGAAAGGCACCTTTAAGGTGGATGACTCACTGGATGTGTTTGCTTGTCACGGTGTTGGTGGTTTGCTCGGTATCATCATGACAGGTTTGCTTGCTACCACTGAAGTGAATTCAGCCGGTGCGAATGGCTTGCTGAATGGTGGTAATGAGTTGCTTTCGGCAAACATTACTGGTGCCATTGCTGTTGCAATCTATAGTATGGTGGTAACCTTTGTTATCATTAAAGTGGTGAATGCAATTTCTCCGCTTCGCGTGTCTTCACAAGATGAAGATCGTGGTTTGGATAG
>CAYGTX010000199.1:0-3531 GCA_964352935.1 uncultured Rickettsiales bacterium
AGTGAGAAGATGGCGTATTTCCAGTAAGAGCGAGTTCTTACAGAATGAAAGAAATGATTCATTAAGCCGGAACCTTTAAATCAGCATAAACGGAATCTTTGTACCAAAATCCCCCAGTGTCGCCTTGCTTTCTGTGGGTTTCATGTGATGTAGGCCAATGTTCAACGGCGTATTGTATGATTTTTTGACCAAATGGGATATGAATTGCTAATTCATCTCGGATGATGGCAGGGCAAAGCTCCTTATCTATTGTGCGTTTACCATTTAGATTTACGCAGATAATTGGAAGGCCTAACGAGACCGCCACCTCCATTTCCCATCTAACAAATTTACGTAAGTTCTTGGTATTTTCTCCTATGAGAACTACAAGCATTTTGCTATTAGCAAACCGTTCTCTTAATTTTCGTTTTATGCTTTCTTCTTGGCTGGTGTCGAGGGCGTTATTGATGTCGTGAGCATCATAAAAGGTAAACGGAAAATTTTCATTAGCGTGCCACGCCTTCATCAATCGGTAGTAGCGAATATCCGTGTCACCATCAAAGCACACGTAGGTTTTATTTCTGTAGGCCATGTTTAATACTCGTAATCTATTTTGGGTTTGTACAAAACATATTGGAGTTATTTTTGTCAATTACAAGAGCTGATTGTGATTATTTGCAGTTTGTTGCCCCAAGAGTGCCCCATGGAATGACTTTCGATAATTAGAAATATGCTAAAACTGGCTGTGGTGTTGGTTGCGGGGAGAGGATTTGAACCTCTGACCTTCAGGTTATGAGCCTGACGAGCTACCGGGCTGCTCCACCCCGCGACAAGGAAGTAGTAAATTCCGATAGGAAGTTTGAGTGTTATAACGTTAGTTCGTTATTCATGCAAGGGTTTATTAGTGTTTTTTGAATAATCAAAGAATACTAAATAAGTTTAACGGACTCTACGTTAATAGATTCCTCTAATAGCTTCATAAACTCTTTACGATGTAAGGTAGATTTAATTGGCGGAAGAAATTTAAGCGTAATGACACCGGGCTTCTTTATGAAAGATTCTCTCCCCCAAAATTTCCCTGAATTTAGAGCAACTGGTACAACAGGAACATTAATATCTGGGTGATTATAAATGGCCGCAATACCAGGTTGCAAAGGTTTACTTTCACCCACCTTAGTGCGTGTTCCTTCAGGGAAAATGATGATATTACAACCATCTTTTAAACGCTGTGCTGCACGTTTTGTCATGCTTTTTAAGGCCTTAGAGCCATCTGATCGTTTAACATCAATCATATTCATTTTTCTTAAATAAAGCGATAAGACAGGAATACGCATTAATTCATGCTTCAAAATATAAGTGGGTTTCTTAATATAAAGGAAGAACACAAGTGTATCCCATGCAGATTGATGCTTGCTGGCAATGATATATGAGCTGTCGGGAATGTTTTCGAGCCCTTCAACCTTATGAGTAACACCGCAAATAATATGAATTAAAAAGAGCGTTCCTTTTGCCCAAGTTTTGCCAACAAAATAGGCGAGGGATGTTGAAAAAAGAGTAAATGGGTAAAATATTATGCAAATTAATGGTGTCCATATAACTAAGAATGAAATATTAAAAATGAGTGATCTCAACCAAGTCATAGATTACCTTAAATAATTGAACGTACATATGCAGCAATGAATTTATTATATTCATATACCAGTAATTTAGCTGAGCTTGGGTAATTCCACCAATTGGTAAGCTTTACATTTGAGGATATAATAGGCGCATTAACTATCTTTAACTCAGGCAGGGTGTTTTTAAACTCAAGCAGACTTCTTGGCAAGTGGTAGTTTGCAGTAACAAGAAGGATGGATTGATAGTTGTTTTCCTTAATCCAGCGGGCGGATTCTTTTGCATTTCCCTTTGTGTCTTCTGCCTCATATCCTAAAGATATTTTTTCTAGCAACGGGTCATCAAGCGCAATGGTAATTTCATCATTGTGGTTAATAATGGTTTCTAAAGTAGCATCAGAGCCGACCCCTGAGATAAAAAGATGTTCCGCCTCATTTTCACGCAAAAGATTGATAGCATAACCAATTCGCTCGCTTCCGCCAGTTAGAATAATAATTGCATCCACCTTTGAGTTAATAGTGGATTGATGGCTAGGTATTGCATCAATAAATGCAAAAAAACCTTTTAGCCAGATGATGACTATTAGCAATAAAAGCGGAGCTACTATAATGGTTAAAAAACGCGACATAACATCATATTAGTTAATTGGAAGCAGTTTATGAAGAACTTTATCACCCATTTTGATAGAGAGTTCATTCGTTGTACCAGCATTAAGTTCTAAAGCTGCAATAGCGGGAGCATGAGACGCAACCACTTTGAGTGAGTGTGGTTGCGTGTTTTTAGCGATATTTATAATTTTTCCTTTATCATCTATGAAGATAATATCCAGAGGGATATATGTATTTTTCATCCACATTTCAACGACTTTAGGCGTATCGTAAAGAAAAAGCATGCCCTGATTGCGTGGTAACTCTTGTCTGAACATCAAGCCTTTATTTTTTTCAACTTGGCTTATTGCAAGTTCTACCTGAAACTTATGCTCAATATTGGACTCACTTAAAATTGTAAGTGAGGTGAGTCGTTCGTTATTAGCATGTGTTATGCTTGCTGATACAATGATGAGTAAACATAATAGAAGCAGGCGTGATAGAGTGAACTTTAACTGCTTGGAAAAGTTATACATAAAAGAATCTAGGCAGTTTTCTTGATGTTTTTATCGAGTGAAACCGTGAATTTTGCTTCTGTCTTTTCTGTGATTTCATCAATGGTTACATCATGGGCGTGTTCTACAAGAACAAGGCCATTGTCACTTACATCAAATACGGCTAGCTCTGTAATAATGCGATGAACACATCGCTTGCCAGTAAGCGGAAGTGAGCATTCTTTTAGCAATTTAGATTCACCTGTTTTGGTGGTGTGAGCCATCAAAACAACTACTCGTTTCACGCCTGCTACTAAATCCATTGCGCCACCCATGCCTTTTACCATTTTTCCCGGCACCATCCAGTTAGCAAGGTCACCATTTTCAGAGATTTCAAGCGCACCTAAGATTGAAAGATCAATATGCCCTCCACGAATCATGGCAAAAGAAGCTGCACTATCAAAGTAACTGCTTTGAGGTAGAGCAGTAACAGTTTGCTTACCGGCATTAATTAAATCTGCATCAACTTCTTCTTCTGTAGGGAAAGGGCCAAGACCAAGCAAGCCATTTTCACTTTGTAAGGTTACATCCATTCCTTCAGGAATAAAGTTAGCCACTTCTGTTGGCATACCTATGCCTAAATTTACGTTAAAACCGTCTTTAAATTCTTTAGCGGCGATTTTACACATTTGTTCTGCAGTCCAAGGCATAATAGCTTCCTTTTAAAAATAATATTTAAGCAGCGCGGACAGTGCGGCGTTCAATTCTTTTTTCTAATGTTGGTGCTTTGAAAATACGTTTCACATAAATGCTAGGTGTGTGAATCGCATCAGCGTCAAGTTCGCCCACTTCTACAA
>CAYGTX010000200.1:0-3503 GCA_964352935.1 uncultured Rickettsiales bacterium
AATACATGGACTGGCTTACCGTGTGCATCCATCGCCATTTGTGTGCGCCCATAGGTCTGAAACTTAGCCGAAATCTTTATTTCCACATAATTATCACCCGTCTCCACATTGGGCTCAAATATTGCCTTTTGCGCTTTGCCAGCATTTATATTGTTCCCTCTCCCCTCAAACCTTATGATTGCAGCCTCAACTCCCTTATGTGCAAGGCGAATCTTGACTTGTTCATCCGCAATAACAATTCGTTCAATTATCTGCTGTGCAATGCGTTGCTTTTCTTCAGTCGCCATATGAAGCCAGCTATTCCATAGTGACTCCCAGCGATGTTGCGCCTCTTCTGCAATAATCACATTTCCGCAAGATTCCCAGCAGTTACGCCAATATTTCTCATTAGCTGATAACGAGCGTATCGTATCAAAGACAAGAGCTTCAAGTTCCATTCCTCTAATCCTGCGTTTCTCTGATTTCAGCTGATAGTAACGATAATGTGTTGTCTTGTTTTTAACGGTATAGGTGGGTCCATAAAGTTCGCCACTTGTGCTAAAACACTTTCCCTCCAACAGCGTTCCATGCTTTAGGTGCTTAGTGGTTCGTGATATTTTTCCGCCTTTTAGAAGGCCTTGCACGCGCTGCCATAGCTCTTGAGAGATAATCGCCTTATGTTGCCCATCATAGACTTGGTCTTTATGCCTAATCTTTCCAGCATAAATAGGGTTGTTAAGAATTTTATACAGCGCCTGAGGTGTAAATTGTTGCCCACCGGCTGACTTACCCTTCTGAGTAGTCCATGCTTTATTACTATATCCTTCTTCATTAAGCATATCCGCTAATATTGCACCTGAGCGCACTTCTGGATAGCGTTTGAATATCATCTGCACCAAATCCGCTTCAGAAGAGTTTATCTCAAGCTTGCGATGATTGATGTCATAGCCAAGCGGCGGGTAGCCACCCATCCACATGCCTTTTTTCTTGGAGGCAGCTACCTTATCGCGCACCCGCTCGCCGATTACCTCCCTTTCAAATTGCGCAAAACTTAGCAGCACATTTAGCGTTAACCGCCCCATTGAGCTGGTTGTATTAAATTGCTGAGTAATTGATACAAATGAGACGCCATGCGTATCAAACACATTAACCATCTGTGCAAAATCATTGAGCGAGCGTGAAAGCCGGTCAACTTTGTAAACGACAATCACATCTACATTCCCCGCTTTAATATCTGCGATTAATGCTTTTAACGCAGGCCGATCCATATTCCCGCCGGAAAAGCCTCCATCGTCATATGCCGTCGGGATTAACTTCCAACCCTCATGCAGCTGACTTTTGATATAGGCTTCACTTGCCTCTCGCTGCGCCTCTAGGCTATTAAATTCTTTATCTAACCCTTCATCCGTTGATTTGCGTGTATATATCGCGCATCTTATTGTTTTTTTAGTCATTCTTTTCTCCTATTAATCCAAAGAATTTTGGCCCAGACGTACGGCTTCCAGTAAGCTTGGTCGCTATAGCCGTTAAGCTTTGATAATTTTGTCCATCATACTCAAAGCCTTTTTCAAGCACCGTTACATAGATTCGCCGCCCTTTATGTTCACGCATGATACGCGTACCTAGAGTGAGCTTTGGGCTAGTTTGCAGCTCCTTCTGTTCACCTGCAGCAAGTCTCTTTAGTTTATTCTTTATAGTCTTTGGTAGACCGCCATACGCCTTCGCCTGGACCTGATAAGCGATACGTCGCAGCATATACTCACGCTGATAGGCTGGTGGTGCAGATTTAAAGTATTGAAACCAAATCTTTTTTAGCTCCTTCATGTCCATATGCTCTAGTTCAGCTATTTTGGTAGCAATATTATTTTTCATAAGATTCTCCTTCGTTAACGACAGCAATGCTTCCTTTGCCGGAGAAGTCGAGTAGAAAGTTGCAGAACTTATCTTTCAGTCAAAAAGCAGAGAAGATTTGACTTTCCACACCTTCGCTTTATCCTAACAAGCGGAACGGCGAGTTGCCGTTCTGGTGCTAGTAACACCTCATCGAAAGCGGTCTGTTCGAACCGTTAATTCGGACTCCTAGTCTTAGGGCTGGGAGTTCACCGAATACAATATCGGCTTGCCGAAAATAAGGTGAGCACGCTCTTTCGACGTGTTACTAGCTCCCAGTCACCAATAGGTTATTTATAATTCTCACATAACAACTCATTGGTGACTCATGCTATCAAACAGCAGGAGCAAGTATGGATTTCTCAACTATCAAACAAGCACGTTATATAAAACTCGGCAGTAGCGGCCAGTGGGCAGAAAAATGCATCGCAGATGGCACGCTTCGTCTTGAGTATATTAATATACCTTATCATATAGCGAAACGTGGTGATGCTAGTGAACTCAAGCCACTCTTAAGCCCCAATAAAAGCACAGACCACGCACGACAAATCATTAATTTCTATCATAATGGCCCTGAAACAATCTGGATCACGTTTTATGCGGGTCAATTGTGGTGGACGGTCACCGATAGTGAAGTTGAGTATGTTGAAGGGGATGCCACATATGGAAGACATATTCGCAAAACTGCCTTGGGTTGGAAAAATACATCAATAGGAGGTACCCCTCTAAATATAAGCTCTCTTAGTGGTGCATTAACAAGGTCAGCTGGCTACAGAATGACAATTTGTGACATTCAAAAGAAGCCGTTTGATTACCTTATGCGTAAAATCCAAGATCAACCATCTTTAGAAGCTGAATCTTTTACCGTTGCCAAAACTCAAATGCTTCAGTCACTTGAAGCATTAATTAAGAATCTAACCACTGATGATTTTGAAGTGCTGGTAGATTTAATTTTTTCACGCAGCGGATGGCAGCGGGTAAGTAGTCTTGGAGGCTCACAGAAAACAATCGACATGGAATATCTCATCCCCGTTACAAACGAACGCGTAATTGTTCAGGTAAAATCATCTACCAATCAAAAACAACTCAATGAGTATTTAAAGCAGTTTGCAGTATATCCATCAGATAAACAGCTTTATGTATATCACACAGCATCCAAGTTAGATGCTGGAAGCTTAAAAAGCTGTGAGCTAATAGGCCCAAGCGCCCTAGCACAGCACACTCTCAGCACAGGCCTAGCTGAATGGCTGCTAAAGAAGGCTGGTTAGTGTTTTTTAGCAGGGGCAACCTAGTTAAAACGAAAATTACTTCTATTTTCTGAAATAACCAAAGAAACTTTCTCATAACAAATGGTCTAATTTAACGAGAGCAGAACAACTATTTTTATCGCAAAACGTTACGCCAGTCAATTTCTTGCAGCTGTAATAATCGTGTAATATTAAGGTGGTATTCTGGTATTAGGGAAATACATATTTTGATGGTTTTTGGAGAGGAAACAATTAATGGCACACGATTATTCAGTAATGGCAGGTAGAGGTGTTGTATTCACATCGCAGGGGATAGATGTGAGGGGTACAACTGAATTGATGCATTTTACGGAAGGTTTGAAAACCTTAAAGGAAAAAGGTGTAGAT
>CAYGTX010000201.1:0-3457 GCA_964352935.1 uncultured Rickettsiales bacterium
TGCTATGGCGGCTTCCGTCTAATTTCCTGTGTTCTTGTTTCTATGCTTTAGGCTGTTACTTGTTTCTTTAATCTTACTTCCTTTTATTAAAACTACCGGCGTGTCGATTCGTAAAATATTTATGATATCGGTTACTTTTGCAGTGTTGCATTGTAGCTTAATGTATTTTGCATTAAGGCTGGGGCTGGATGTAAATGTAGCGGTGGTAGTAGACCAAATGCGTGTACCATTTGCAGCACTAGTGGGTTACTTGTTTTTGAAGGAACGTCTCAAATCTAAAGCGATTGTGGGTATGCTTATCGCTATTATGGGAACTTTTGTGATTATGGAAACACCTAATGCCATTGGTAACACACTCGCATTTTTCCTAGCACTGGCTTCTACGCTTGCATGGGCATTTTATAATTTACAAGTCAAAGACTTAGGGCGTGTGAAGCTGACGTCTTTTATCGGGCTTGTATCGCTGTTTGGTGCGGTTCAGTTGTTTTTTCTATCGGCTTTAGTGGAGGAGAACCAGCTGGAACTTCTTAGAAATATGCCGCTTCATGTAGGTATATCGATGGGGTATATGGTGATTGCTGCCACCATTGTTGCGCATGGAATTTGGTATTTATTGTTACTTAAACATCCTGTGAACTATTTGGCACCTTACACACTGCTTGTGCCAGTGTTTGGTATGGGCGCGTCAGTCCTTATTATGGGTGAAGTGATAACGGTGCATTTAATTATAGGTGCGGTGCTAACACTCATAGGGGTGGCGATGATTGTGATGCGTCGTCCATCGGCAATAAAAGGTGGTAACGCAACGTAAACTTATGACTGATTTAAAAATTATTCAACATTTATCGCCTAATTGTGATAACCGAATTGAAACGGCGCATATTGATGTATTGATGATGCATTACACGGGCATGAAAACTGGTGCTGAAGCGCTAAAGCGTATGTGTGATCCAGAGGCTGCTGTCAGCGCTCATTATATGGTGGATGAAGATGGCACCATTTACCAAATGGTGGATGAGAAAAAGCGAGCATGGCATGCAGGCATCAGTTGCTGGAAAGGGCTTGCTTTGCTTAATCACAGCTCTATTGGTATTGAGATTGTGAATCCTGGTCATGAATGGGGCTATCGCCCCTTTCCTGAGAAGCAAATGAAAGCGGTGATTGCTTTGTCGCAAGATATTTTATCACGTTATGATATTCCGCCTGAAAATGTAGTGGGTCATTCAGATGTTGCGCCTACTCGTAAAGAAGATCCCGGTGAATTGTTTGATTGGCCACGGCTTGCCAAAGAAAAAATTGGCTTATGGCCAGAAGTGGATTTGGGCCGCAAAAAAGGCGATGAAGTGTTGGTTTCTCCTTATGATGAAGGGGCAGACGTTGCTTTTATTCAGCGTCGTTTAGCTACTTATGGTTATCATATTCGGGTGGATGGCTATTATGGTCCAAAGATGGAAGCGGTAGTAAAAGCCTATAAGCGTCACTTTGTGCCAGAACATCTCAACACGCAATGGGATAGGCTTTCAGACGTTCGTTTGGATGCATTGCTAAAATTAATTGAAAATAATACGTAATTTCTCTATGGTCTGCTGATGCCAGATAGTTGAGTGGCTGCTTTTCTTTGTAAAAAGAGAAGAGGAAAGTCCGGGCTCCACGGAAAAACGGTGGCGGGTAACACCCGCCGAGGGCAACCTCAGGGAAAGTGCCACAGAAAATAACCGCCTGCTTTTGCAGGTAAGGGTGAAAAGGTGCGGTAAGAGCGCACCGCGCATATGGTAACATGTTGCGGCTAGGTAAACCCCGCCGGGAGCAAGGTCAAATAGGAATCATTGCAAGCAATTGCCAGTAACTTTTCCGTACTGATATGATTCGGGTAGACTGCTAAATATCTATGGTAACATAGATATTAGATGAATAGCCATTCTCGACAGAACCCGGCTTACAGACTATCTGGCATTTAAAAGAGGCATTGAAGTTCTATGCGTACGACAATACAAAAAGGCTCACTCACACGTGACTATTTCATGATTGTGGGCCTTATCGTTATCACCATTACTATGCTTTCTATTTGGCATAGCTGGTCTATCTATCAAGCTAGGGAAGAAGCAAACGAACAGCGTTTAGCTACTGCTGCGAAAAAAATTACACGTCAAATCAATACATCGCTTGATTATGTTGCGTCGATGGCGCGATTTGCTGCGGATCAAATTTCAGAAATGAAAGACCCAAATGATTTAAAAGCCATTGAGGGTATTCTAAGGCAAAAACTATTCTTAAGTAGTGAAATTAGAAAACAGTTTTCATGGACAATGTTCGATTGGGTGAAGCCTAATATGGATTTAGTGGTGAGTACCTATCATGGTGTAATGGAAAAGCCTGTCAGTCTTACCCACCGCACCTATGTGAAAGAAGCGCTTGAAACTCCTGGTGTGCTTACATTTGAGCCAGCAACGATTGGAATGGTGAGTAAACAGCCTATTTTACCAATGGGGTTGGGCGTTATTAATAAGAAAGATAAAATACTGGGTGTACTGACCGTGGGTTTGAATACCGAAAAATTCAGCCAAAAGTTAGAAACAGCCGTCGAAAATGACACGATTCACTTTGTAGTATTGGACAATCAAGGGAAAGTGGCGTTTATTTCATCAGGTGATGATAACTATAACTGGGGTGATTTGTTTGTATCTGTTAGTGGAAAACACCAGTTTAGAATTGATGACGGTAAAGTTTATAACAAAGAAATTTCAGCTGCTAATTTTGATTATGCGCTCTCGTCTGGTGTGTACCCATTTACAGTTTTAGTCGGTTTTCAAGGAAAAACAAAAGCAGTCGATGTTTTTGAAACGTTGTTTTCTGGGCTTATTGGGTATTTTGTGATTGGGTTAGTCTGTTTAACCTTATTAGTGGTGCTGCGTTTTATGCTTGTAAATCCGCTGGTCGCACTTTCTGATACTGCCAGTGTGATTGCTAGTGGTAAACGTATTCGTCATTTTCCTCGTAGCTATATTTTTGAAATTAGTAATCTATCATTTCATTTAGCGAGTGTTGTTAGGGCTATTTCTAGAGAGCGCAGAGTGAAAGAAAAGCTTGCACAAGCAGAAGCTGAGGCACAAATTGCACGGCAAATGGCAGAAGAAGCGAGTCAGGCTAAATCACGCTTTCTTGCAAATATGAGCCATGAATTGCGCACACCGTTACAGACGATTATGGGATATTCGGATGCGGTAAGCCATAAAGTATATGGTGCGTTAGATAGTAAATATGTGGATGCAGCGGTGCATATTAAGGATGCGGGCGAGCATTTACTTGGGTTAGTGAATAACATACTGGATATTTCTAAGGTTGAAGCGGGTGAAATGAGGCTTTATCTTGAAGAAATAGCTGTTAAAGATGAGATAAATCATTGTATCAAAATGCTCGCCATGCTTGCAAAGCGTAAGAAAATTAAAATTTCATTTAT
>CAYGTX010000202.1:0-3454 GCA_964352935.1 uncultured Rickettsiales bacterium
GGTTAATAGCAACAGAAGACGCAGACAACCTTTCTAAACATGCTGGTTTTCTGCTTGATATTCAGACATTAAGACGTATCGCCTTTAGCCGCGATATGCCAATGGAGAAAATTCCAATTGGTTTAAAGCGGTTTTTTGTAAAGGCAATGAACAAAAAGGACTTCAAATCCCTTGAATCTGAGCTTATAACTACTCAGAAAGCAGTATTATCTTACTTTAACCAATATATAACGGAGTCGTGCAATGGTGTTGAATTCTAAAAGCAGCGATTTACAAGCGGGTGATCAAGCACCTGATTTTACATTACCAACCGATAACGATGGTGAAGTTACGCTTTCAGCATTAAAAGGAAAAAAAGTGGTGCTTTATTTTTACCCTAAGGACAGCACTCCGGGCTGCACTACTGAATCGAAAGATTTTCGTGATTTAGCGAGTGCTTTTGATGAACAGAACACCATTATTTTTGGTGCCTCAAAAGATGGCATTAAAAGCCACAATAAGTTCAAAGAAAATAATTGCTTGCCATTCCAATTAATTTCAGATGAAGAAGGCAAAATGTTAGAAGCATATAACGTTTGGAAAGAAAAACAGATGTACGGAAAAACCTATATGGGCATTGAGCGCAGTACATTTTTAATTGATCAAAATGGCGTTATTGAAAAAATCTGGCGCAAAGTAAAAGTAAAAGGCCATGCTGCAGAAGTCTTAGATACTATTAAAGGCGCTTAATCAATGATATCTATTATTCGTATCGTATCACTATTGTTGTTTGTAATTTCACCTATCGAAAGTTTTTCTGCTAGCGCGGAAGACTCAAAAGAATATTACGTTTCTATTCGAGCGGATGAAGCAAATGTTCGCACTGGCCCAAGCGCTAGGTACCCTATAAAATGGGTGTTTAAACGCCAGAACTGGCCAGTCAAAGTATTAGCAACATTTGAGCAATGGCGAAAAATACAAGATAGAGATGGTCAAATTGGGTGGATGCATGAAGTGCTTTTAACAAGAAAGCGCCATGCCTTCATTCAAAATCTTGATATTGTAAAAGCAGATCGTTTGCCAATTCCGACTGCAGCCCCCACGGTGATGTTTGAAAAAGACGTTGTTACCAAACTCATTCAGTGCAAAAGTGGTTGGTGTAAAGTTGAAGCATCAACCCACGAAGCATGGCTAGAGGATGATTTTTTATGGGGTGTAGAAAAAAACGAGACGTATAGTAACTAGTGACTAAGTCTATTCTGCATCATCTGTATCTTTTAAGTCAGGCACTTCGCTATCAGCTACTGCTTGTAATTTAGATACATCATCCATTGAACCTTTAAGACTATAGCCAACAGAACGAATAGTTTGAATCACTACTTTGCTGCTGTCATCTAGGCGCAATGAATTTCTTAAACGATTAATATGCACATCAACGGTTCTTGCTTCAACATGCAGATCAGACCCCCACACGCGACGCATAAGCTGATCTCTGGAAAGCACGCGTCTTGGATGCTCTAAGAACGCTTGCAGTAAACGATATTCAGTAGGGCCTAATTTTACAGGCTTACCATCGCATGTTACCTGATGAGTAGTCGTATCCATTTTGATAACACCATCAAAAGCAAGCTCCTTGCTTGTAAACACAGGGCGGCTTCTTCTAAAAACCGCATTGATGCGCGCCATCAATTCCCTTGGAGAAAATGGCTTCACTAAATAATCATCCGCGCCACGTTCAAGACCAGAAATTCTATCTATCTCTTCTCCTCGAGCGGAAATCATAATAATAGGAATATTTTCAGTTGTTGGGTTCTTGCGCAAACTATTACATACATCAATGCCACTCATACCAGGAAGCATCCAGTCAAGAAGTATCACATCTGGATGCAAGTCTTTTGCGGAATCTAGACCCTCAGCACCATCTTTACTAACAAGAACGTTGTAATTGTTCTTTTCAAGGTTGTACATCAGCAATGAGATGATTGCTTCATCATCCTCAACCACAAGAACTGTGGGCTTAATATTCTTTCCAGAACCATTTGAGTCAGCCATACCTTGCTCCTTAACCCGTTCAACTATGGTGCAATTAAGCCATCAATTCCGATAGCAAAAAGCCCATTGATAGGTAAATTATACACTGTAATGCGCCAACTGCAATATTTCTTTGATTTACTACTTCATCACGAACATTAACATTAAAGAAAATGATTTTATCTGCAATGAATGAAATTAATGAAAGTGCAACCATCATTATAATTGCAACAACAACCCAAGTGCTTAGCAAAGCTTCGTAATTATAGATTTCATACACCATCACATTTGCTGCAGCATTAATAGCAAACGCTATACCTATTCTTCTGCCAGCAAAACGAAGAGCTAGCGCAATATTTCCCTTAGCAATTTCCTCCTGAATGGATTTGCTATCGTTATTCATTTTGAAAAAATAAATACGAGCATAAATGGCAACTGTCATTAATATCTGCGAGATAACAAAAGCAAGCACCACAGCAGTTAAGCCTTCCAATGTATTACTTTCTACCCATGTCATTACAGCTCTAATTACAATGGCCGATGCTACAACATTACATGCATCAATAATACCCGCGGCGGCATTGCCACGAATAATTTCATCTTTAATAGAAATTTTAGAAAACGCTAAACGATCAAAGATAATACGGCTCAACCACATTAAAACAATGCCCAAAAGTCCATAAAGGCCAACAGCAACTATAGAATCACCAAAATTATTTACTGGTTCGCCATAAATAGCACCAGTTAAAACAATTGTAATGGCAAATGCAACGCCCGCAACTGAAATACCAAAGGCAGGGTTATCTTTTTTAAAGAGTTCGTGATTAGCACTTACGTGAGAAATAGCACCAGAAAACAATCTTAAACATGCAAAGAGTGCAACGGCAATTGAAAGATTTAATAATAGCACCGCATTATAGCTACTATCCCAATAAACCAAATTAAATTGTTCCATTTATACCATCCTCCTAACGGATATTAAATTACATTATAACTTCTATAGCTAATTTAATATTATTACTCAAGCTTTGTGTTAAATTGCTACTAACAGATGTAAGATACTAAGCGTTATACTTAACATGTCATTAAAAAAGATATTAGGAAGGTAAGTTTCTTATTTTCATCACTACTATTTTTAGTTACATTCACTAACAGTATCAAAACAGAGGAAAGCATGTCGTTGAAAAATAAAAACATCACAATCTTTGGTGGCTCAGGTTTTTTAGGAACCCAATTGGTTAGAGATCTAACGCAACTTGGTGCCAATATAAAGGTGGTGTGCAGACGCCCTGATAATGCGCGCCACTTAAGAGTGAATGGCCCAACGGGCAGGGTAGTAATTCAAGCAGGCAATATAAGAAATGAAGAAACAGTTGCTAACGCATTAGAAAACGCAGACATTGCCATTAATCTAGTAGGTATTTTATTTCAGCACGGCAAGCAA
>CAYGTX010000203.1:0-3453 GCA_964352935.1 uncultured Rickettsiales bacterium
TAACAACATAAACAAGGATACTTCCTATTAGCACGCTAAGGCCGATAGTAAGCTGGACTTGTCTATCAAGCGGCAAGGTTTTGCGGCTAGAGGTTCTGGTTGGAAATCCAGCAGTAGCCCATGCAGTGATACCACCTTCAAGGTTATAAAGCTCCAAATCAGGATTTTCTTTGAGGAGTTTTTCACAAGCCGAGTTGCCGCGCCCTCCTTTCAGGCAATGAATCACTAATTTTTTGCCTTTGCCATCCGGCAAATCTTTGCAAGTGATCTGCGTTAGAGGTGCGAGCGTTGAACCGGCAATCGACTCAGATGCATGCTCGGCAGGTTCGCGCACATCGACGATCACAGCTTCATTTTTATTAACCCATTTGTTTAATGTCTTAGCGTCTACAGATTTGATAGGCATGGTTATACTCTTTAGATTAATGGGTTTATATTAGATAAGTCTAATATTTCCTGTTGATTTTCTATTCTTTGCAATAGATAAGATAAAGCGTTGACAGAATGGCTTCCACTTCAGGCTTGGTGATTGAATAATAAACAAGTAGCCCTTCTTTCTCAGTTTTCACAAGCCCTTCTTTGCGTAGTTTTGCCAAATGCTGTGAAAGCGCAGATTGCGAGAGCTTTACCTCATTCATGAGTTCTCCAACAGATTTTCTTTCTTTTACAAGCAGGCACAAAATCATCAAACGCTTTGGGTTGGCAAGCATCTTGAGCATTGCTGATGCTTTTTCGGCATTTTGGTTCATTCTTTCCATATGAGATGGCATGATTTATCCTCGTACTATATTGACATTATATTAGATAGTGCTAATATTGTCAATGGAGTGAATGTACTCCAAAACAAATTAAGGGAGTTTGAATCATGAGTAAATCTTATCCTGAAATTACCAAACGTATTGCAGCTAACATGAAATCGCTTCGTAAAGGTGCAGCGAGTGAAGCTATGCAAGGTTTTTCTGCCATGGCGGCAGGCGCTACCAAAGACGGCGTATTGAACAAGAAAACCAAAGAGTTAATCGCGATTGCGATTGGTGTTTCAACACGCTGCGATGGCTGCATAGGCTTTCATGCAAAGGCTTTGGTCGATTTAGGTGCCAGCCGCGAAGAGGTGGAAGAAGCGCTAGCTATGGCCATTTACCTTGGCGGCGGTCCTTCAGTGATGTATGCTGCGGATGCGCTGATGGCATTTGATCAGTTTTTAGGGAGTGAATCTTAAAACTCAAGGGAGCAAGTATGTTTGAACTTGATCCTATTCTACTTGCCCCTATCCAATATGCGTTTACGGTAAATTTTCATATCGGTTTTCCGGCCTTTACAATTGCTTAGCGAGCTTCGTAGTGGTGCTTGAGTGGCGCTGGCCTGCCACTGGCGATTAACTCTTTTGTAATCTCTACAAATTCTTGGTTAAGATTTTTGAGGTGGATTACACAGAGCATAATCGTTTTGGTGATTAATACGGCATTGCTTTTTGGGTCACATTTCAATCTCCATCACAAAAAATAGTTATAATTTACCCTCCCTCCCCTTGCGAATCACGTAAAAAGGTTTGCTTGATTAGCAATCATGGCGGCTGGGTTTGTAATAATTCTGTAGCAAAAAAAACATATATTTCTGAGAGCTTGGGATTCAAGGTTGTGAATCAACAAAGCTTTGTTGTTAATGAATTACATCAATAAGCAATCAATTCAACGGTTGCGGTGGAAAAAAGAGAAAATTAGATTTCATATTAATTCTAAAAAGTAGGAAATAATGACAGATATCAAAAATGATACCGTAACAGTTGGTTTTTCGCCAAGGGTGGGTAATAGGTTTGCAAATGTAAATCTGGAAAATAATAATAGTGCATACTATGGAAAATTCATTAGGGGTGCAGAATCCATTATTCGAGGAGCATTCAGGCGTGCAGGTATGGATGAACAAATGTTTGACTATAAAAATAAACTAATACCTGGTTATGTTAAGAGCACGGATGCTGTATTCTTATTTGGTGCGGCAGCTGATGTGGCTGATGCACAGACTGCAGGCTTACATTCTGAAGTGCTTGACCGTATTGACTTTGAGCATGAGCTCCTAAAAGAGGCAGTGAAGAATGGTAAAATAGTATATGGCGCTTGCGGGGCGTTTCAACATGTTCTTAAGCTTATGTTTGGGCTTGAGATGATTAGCTATTTACCAAGTAAAGCGGAGGGTGGTTCTGTTAGTCATCATGGATTTAAGAATTTTGAAACAGCACACACGGTGAGGGTGATAGATAAAGATTCATTGCTGGCCGATGTATGCAAAAAACTTGGTACATGGGATGATGCTAAGAACGAAGGTATTCTTAGTGTAAATAGTGTGCATAAGCAGGGATTAAAAGCAGCTGAAGTGTTAAGGCTGCAAGAAGAAGTTAATAGCTACTTCAAGGGTGAAGCTCCCTTTGTATTTAACCTCACGGCAATCAGTGAAGATGGCCTTGCAGAAGGTGTTGAAGTACGTGAGAAAGCAACCAATAATCTGATGCTTACTATGTATCAGTGGCATCCTGAATATACGCGCAAGTCTTTAATGATGGGAACTGGTACACGCAAGCCAACCAGCGCTCCGCTTATTTCAATTGATGATCTTGACGTGAATGCTGCAGAAACAACGGGTCATGCTATTTTTGATAGCCTAAAACAGGAGATATTAAAATCTCGGGAGTATACCCCATCCAAAGAGTCCCGTGAAAAATTTCTTGAATTTGTTGAACATAAAAGATCTAAAATCTTTGGTGTAAACGATGTTAGGGTAAAGCATATTGAAGAGCCTTATGACTCACATATTAATAAGCATAGCTCAGGAGCGGTTATGACGCATTAGAGCCTTACTTTTCTAGGGCGAAAGTGTTCTCATTTATCAGGAAGTTAGTAACTATTAAGTTCTCGCATGTGTCACCTGTGCGCTGAACACCGCCGCACCCCCACCATCAGAGAGTTTATAAGGCTTTCCCTTTGGTTTTGCGTTCTGTACTGCTGTATGAGATAGCTTCATTGTGGGGGGATATTTTCTGGGTTGTTTGCTCTGTACCCCCACTTATACCCCCACATAGGGGTGGATTATGTTGGATGTTAGTGGAACGTACTGGAAGAAGAATAGCCCAAAAACCTTGAGTTTGTCAAGGTTCTGTGGATGTCTATGGATGGTGTTGGAAGAAGAAATGGCTGGACAGATTGGACATGTTGCGAACGCGGTTTAAGCATGAAATCCTGCTGGTGAGTAATCAGGTTGGGCAGTTTACTGTGAATGTATAGCGGGAATAGACCAATATAAATCCGTGTTTATAATCCATATAGTAGCCTGAAAACCGCGTTAACGGTGCTGTTTAGTTGCATAATAACTTAGATATTTTAGATCATAATTTTACACCCTAAACTTAGGTTCTGTTGAGATATTTTAAGATTAGTTTATATTGCTCTTTAAACAGGAGGT
>CAYGTX010000204.1:0-3449 GCA_964352935.1 uncultured Rickettsiales bacterium
TGCATAACCAATACGCCAGCCAGTCATCGCATATGCTTTTGAAACACCATTAAGTGTTAAGGTGCGCTCTTTTAACTCTGGCACAACAGACGCAATGGTTGCAAACTTAAAATCACCATAGACAATATGCTCATAGATATCATCTGAAAGAATATAAACATTCTTGTGTTTCTTCAACACTTCACCTAATGCCCTCAACTCATCTGCTGTATATCCAGCACCCGTTGGGTTACTTGGTGAATTTAAAATAATCCACTTGGTTTTAGGGGTAATGGCCGCGTCCAAATCTTTTGGTTGAAGTTTAAAACCATTTTCTGCTGTACCATCAACAAAAACAGATGTGCCACCTGCAAGCGCCGCCATATCTGGATATGAAACCCAATATGGGGCAGGAACAATCACTTCATCACCTTGATCAAGCGTCGCCATAAATGCATTATAGATAACTTGTTTTGCACCCGTACCAACGGTAATGTTTTCAGACTTATACTCAATGCCATTTTCTTTTAAGAATTTGGCACAAATTGCATTCTTCAACTCAGCCGTTCCATCCACAGCAGTATATTTTGTATCACCTGCTTTAATCGCTTTAATCGCTGCCTCTTTAATATTATCAGGCGTATCAAAATCAGGCTCACCTGCTCCTAAACCAATCACGTCTTTACCAGCTGCTTTTAATTCTCTTGCTTTATTGGTTACCGCAATGGTAGGAGAGGGCTTAATACTTGCTAAGCGTGTGGCAATCAAAGACATGGTAAATACACCTAAATTAGTATAAAAATTAAGAAAGGATAAAATTTCTTGTTTGCTATACAATAGACCCTATATATAGTCAAGAAAGACTGAGCATACTTATAGATTATAAAAATAGGTCTTAATAGAAAGACTTCACATTAAGCACAAGGCAAGCTTCAAATGAGAAAACTCCTTCACTCGCTGCAGGAAATCATCCAGCCAGTTAAAAATTACATCGACTTACAAAAAAAGTTCTTTTTGAATATTCTTAATGTAGATTATATTGCGACAAATAACTTAAAATTAGGGAAGCGCCACTTTTACTATGGCAGCATTTCGGATGCGATGATGCGTTTTAAAGGTGTTAGTTTTCTTACTCCTAAAAATGCCGAGGCATATTATTATCTTGGTCGTTGCCAACTGATTAGAGAAAACCAACAACAAGCAACTGAAAGCTTCCAAAAATGCTTAGAGATTAACAGTCAGTTTTCACAAGCAAAATATTTCCTTTCTAAAATTCAATCCCCTGATCGTATTCGACAAGTAAACACTGAGTTTTTGAAAGAAACCTTAGACTATGTGGCTAAAGATTACGCTATTATTCAAAAAGAAAATGGATATCAAGGCGACAGTTTCACTTATAGCTTACTAAAAAACCATCTCACTAAAGAAAACAATCCCACCACAGCAAATCTACTCGAAATTGGATGCGCAGGCGGCCTAAATACTCGCAAACTTAAAGAAAAACTAATGGTAAAAAATGCCATAGGTATTGATATATCTCAAAAGATCGTCGAAACACTGGAAAGAGAAGTATATAACGATGAATTACTCTATAGTGAACTAATATGCAGCAATGCTGAAGAAATTATTCCTAAATACAAACAGCAATTTAACATTGTTTTAGCCATTAATTTTTTACAGCGTTATAGTTCCGTAGATCACCTTTTTCGCGCAATCTCCCAATCCCTAAAGGAAGACGGCTATTTTATAGCCACTTTCTACCCCACACAGCCACAACGATGGCTATTTAATGCCAAACAAGATCGTTTTGAACACCTTGCTTCATACATAAAGGAAGAAGCAAAACGTTACGGACTCAACTGGCTTGAAAACAGAAAAGCTTCCTACTATTTGAATAGCGATGAAGAGGTCATGTTCTTTATTTGCCAAAAACAAGCCCTCACCTCGCCAACTGTAGCAAAAAAACCACAAGCTGAGACAAAATAGTCACATTCTTTTGGGTGTGTTCTTTGTTTAAGCTTTTAAAATATAGTTTTCTTCCTATACTGCACGATTGGTTAAGCTTGCTTGCTATTAATTATAAGTAATAAATCTTTTAACAATATTAAGCTTTGTTAAGTATTTATTAATAACTATAAGGTTATGCTCTTTAATAGGAGTACATAACGTTGAGGGAAAACGAAATGGTAGAATGCCGTTCATTTTATAGGCTAATAACTTTTACTATAGTAATGCTACTAGCTTTAACAAATGCATCAGTTGCTGCGAATACAAGCCAAAGCAATGATGATAACAAATTTAATTATGCCTATGAAAGCATCCACGATCCGTACGAAGATACTAATCGTGCGATCTATGATTTTAACAAAGCGCTGGATACTTATTTTCTAGCACCTATTGTGTATGGCTACCGCGCTGTAGTTCCTAAAATAGGACGTCAAGGCATCAGCAATATCTTCGATAACATCAACGAACCCGTTACATTTTTTAATGCCATACTTCAAGGAGATGCAGAATATGCAGCAACCAGTTTTTGGCGCTTCACCATCAACTCCACACTTGGTGCGGCCGGCATCATGGATGTTGCAAGCGCTGCTGGAATGGAAAAGCGCACTGAAGATTTTGGTCAGACACTGGGTGTTTATGGCGTTGAGCCAGGTGCTTATCTTATGCTACCATTGCTTGGTCCATCAAACATAAGAGATGCGGGCGGTAGAGTGGTTGACTCACTAAGTAGCCCACTTGTTTACGCAATAGACGATGAGGCATTTTTAGTCTATAAAGCTATTGAGATTGTAGATGGACGCGATGCAACGCTTGATCTCACAATTGAAATAGAGCGCACCTCTTTAGATCCGTATGCGGCACTTCGTAGTCTTTACATGCAAAATAGAGGCGACCGCATCAGAAATGGTACACCACGCGCTCCAGCTTTAGATTAAATGATTTGAGAATATTGATAATGAATTTTCCAACGTTTCTTTTTTTATCACTGTTAACATGCTTTTTAACGGCTAGCTTACCTTTTTCAAGCCAAGCGGGTGATGAGAAAGAAGCTGAGCAGTTTGTTCGCACTATTGTTGACGATACGATAGCACTTATTTCATCCAACTCACTGGATGCTGAGGAAAAAGAAAAAAAACTTACGATACTATTTTTAGATAACATCGATACGCAATGGATGGCTCGTTTTACACTGGGTCGCTATTGGAGAGATACGGACACAACTCAGCGCAACCGATATCATGAGCTCTATCAGAAGTTCCTTGTAATGAGCTATGTGCCTCGTTTCCGTGAATACACTAATCAGCGCATTGATGTTCGTGGTGTTCGTGATGAAGGACGTGATGAGTTTTTAGTAGAAACCAGCATTATCTCTGCACACACGGCGCAACCTATTCGCGTTAATTATAAGAGTCGTATAAACAGTATAGGCTGTAATGTATTCGATATTATCGCAGCTGGCGGTA
>CAYGTX010000205.1:0-3416 GCA_964352935.1 uncultured Rickettsiales bacterium
ACATCGCCTTGCTTTGGAATGGGCGCGGCTTTTTATATCTTTTTTTCCTGATTGCACTCGCTTCAATCGCGATATTTAATGCTATCGACACCAAAAGCTATGCACCACATCTTTATCAAACGCTGTTGGGTGACGATGATTTAGACGAGACTGAAAAACTAAACCGCCTTTTTGAGTCCCTCGCAGACGTTCCTGCGTTTCGTATTAACGAAGGTATCGCCAAGCTAGAAGGAAAATCGCCGTTTATCATGTATAATGTGCTTAAAGAGCCAGTGGTCTATATCGACACACGCGAAGGTGAATCACTTGATTCTGCTGATATTTCTCCCAGTGTTTTTGCTGCATTCTTTCGTCATGATGTGGTATTCTTAACTCAGGATAATGAGCCTAGAACGATAGCTTATAATGAATTAACGCGCGAAGATCTTGTTTTGGTATTAGAACAAGCAATCGACTATAGCTCTACCGTTGTTACCATTGCTGGATTTATTGGTGTGCTTTTGGGTGCACTGGCCATTTTTCTTTTTGCCATTGCCATCACTTCACTTTTAGCAGTGGTGATGCAAGCCTTAGCAAAACATCATCACGTATATCATCTCTCCTACAAAGACTGCCAGCGACTGAGTGCTGTTGCATTTACACCGGCACTCATTGCAAAAGCCATCATTCCTGCTTTTGCATTTGCTAATGTTGCATATTTCCTTATGACACTTGGTTATATTTATTTTGCTGTTCAAGCAAACAAGCATTTATAAGGAAAATTATGAACTCTCAAACACAAGCTGAGCGAAAGAAAGAGCGCATAAGAAGCCGTAAAATTGGGGCTTTCACACGCTATTATAAGCGCTGGTTTCAAGCATCCATACTCGTATCCGTCACGCCCATGATGGTAATGGTTATTTTGGTGATTTATGGTGCACTCACTTTTTTTGAAGGGCTGCTTGGAATGGGGGTTGTTTTCTTGGGCTCACTTTTATTTGCATACCCTTATCAAAAAGATTTAGCTGCTCTTACCGACTATGTAGAGCATTTAGCTCTCGACCGCAGATCTAAAGCGCCCTCCTTTTCATTTCTTAGTAATGTGGATGAAGTATCAGGAGGCATTAAGAAGCTGCATGAGTCTTGGCTGGATCGCAAGCACATCCTCGAAACAACAGCAGCTGAGAGTCGTATATTACTAGATACCCTTCCCGATACACTCCTGATGCTCAATAGTGAGTTTCGTATTATTCGCTCCAATAAAAAAGCATTGGAAATATTAGGCAAGCGCATCATTGGTCAAACCATTGACAAGACCATTAAACACAAAGCCCTTTCTGCTGCACTTTCTCAGGCGCTAGAAACGGGCGAAAGCATCGATATTGACATTCAATATTCACCACGCCTTGTTCAGCGCGAATTTTGCTGTAAAATTCAACGCTTCCCTGTTGATACGCGAGGCGGAATTGCTCTCATTTTAATGATGACAGATATCACTGAAGCCAAACAAACCAAGCGTATGCTTAAAGACTTTGTGGCCAATGCAAGCCATGAAATCCGCACACCCCTCACAAGCATCATTGGCTTTATTGAAACACTGCAAGATGGCGCAAAAGATGAGCCCGAAGTGATGAATCAGTTTTTAGGGCACATGTCCGATCAAGCCGCACTCATGAACCATTTAGTACAAGACCTGCTGTCTCTTTCGAAAGCTGAAATGAATGAAACTGCCGCCCTTACCGAGCAGGTAGACATTGCACAGCTTGTAGAGAGTGCATCGCATAAAATTGCATGGCAAGCAGAGCAAAAAAATATGTCACTAAAACTAGATATTGCACCCAAGCTACCAACTGTCATTGGCGATGCACACGAACTCTCCCAAGTGCTGGTAAACTTAATGACCAATGCAGTAAAATACGGCTTTGCAGATACCGACATTCATATCACCGCCACTTTATTGAAAGATACAAAGGTAAGCGGAGATACTGAACTGCAAGAACGCATTTGTGTGAGTGTTAAAGATAATGGTGAAGGCATTTCTGAGGAAGATATTCCTCGTTTAACGGAGCGTTTTTATCGAGTAGATAAAGCACGCTCTCGCAAAGTTGGCGGCACTGGTCTTGGGCTTTGTATCGTAAAGCACATCTTAAATCGCCACCACGGCGAACTGACCATTGAAAGCAAAGTGGGTGAAGGCAGTAAGTTTACTATTTTCCTTCCTGTTGCCGAGGAAGAAAAAGCTTAATAATCGCGGCTTATAACCATGTATCATAAAAGAGGAGGGGGCTGTTTAGCCCCCTCCTCTTTATTCAATATTCGTAATACGACATTAGATAACGCAGATTTTCTCAATACGCTTCACTGCAACCACGAGCATCGAAAGCTCTAGAGACTCTTGCGCTTTGAGCTCTTGTGTAAATAAATCAAAACGTTGCACCTGTGAAATATGCTTACTCACCCAGCTTTCTATTGGGTTATCGCTTGCACCTTCACTGGTTTGATGCTTAATCGCTTCTAACGTAAGCCTAATTTGCTGCTCCGAAATGTCCTCTATCAGTGTTTTCACCGATAGTTTGCGCCAATAAGTGCCGGCAGGAACAGACGAATAAATAGCCTGACGCATCCAGTCTAAGCCCAGACGAGCTCCCATTTCAAAGTAGATTTTAGCTACATCGTCTACTTTAAGTTTATTAGCTTTAGCGGCTTTTACAATGTCGCAGCTTGATGCCAACACTTCAAGCGATGTCATTTTTTTGGCGAGTGCGTCTGGCAGCTTCATCTCTTTATAATGCATCAACTGATTGGCATATTGCTCCGCCACAATTGGCGAAAGAAGACTCGGCAACTTTTGCGTAAGCGCCTGAACCCCTTCTTTATATTCAGAAACCGCTGTTCCAACATCCATAGGTTGCGGTAAACGATTGAGAAACCAAAGCACTAAGCGATCTACGAAATTCTGCACCGTTGTGAACAATTCTACCTGCTCCTCCACCGTCAGCTTTCCACCAAGCGCTTCAATTTCTTTCCAAACATGTCGCAAATCAAAGATATCGCGCACCACTGTATAGGCTCGCGCAATAGCTTCCGCATCCATGCCTGTTTCTTCATTCACATGGAAGAAGAACGTACTGCCCACACGGTTAACGATACTATTTGTTTCGAAGGTAGCAATAATTTCTCTACGTAGCTGGTGGTTGCTAATCTCATGCTTAAATTTATCTTGCATGTGACGAGGGAAATACAGCATCAAATCTTGTAGATAATAAGGATCATCTGGCAAGTTTGTGCGCAATAATTCTTCGTAAAGCGAGATTTTGCTATAAGCAAGCACCACGCTTAGCTCAGGGCGCGTTAGCCCCTTAGCATCTGCATGCAAATACCTAAAGTCTTGTGAGCTAGGCAGAAATTCAATCTCGCGCATTAATAGTCCTTTAGAC
>CAYGTX010000206.1:0-3404 GCA_964352935.1 uncultured Rickettsiales bacterium
TTTTCTCACCCACATCAATGGACCAATTGGGCAACACCATACCGCCACCAAAGATTTTCACCTCAAGGCGGGTTTTGACTGCCCCACGCTTTAAAATCTCGTTAATCATATATTCCATTGCAAAAATACCATATTTTGGCGAAGCTTGTGCAAAGATATCACCCGGTAACAAAAAGTGATTCATACCCGAAATCTTCGTCAATGGATCGTGAATGCACGTCGCCACACATGAACCAAGCACTGTCACCATCATTTCACGTCCACCTTCAGTGACGTGATACTCACCCGAGCGCACATTATTTACCACACCACCTGCGGCAATATAGCTGTGAGAGCTCGTGAAATAATCCCGCAAGCTTGGATCATTTGGATTCATCGCGGCTAGTGGGTTATGTTGCATTATCCACCCTCAAATAGGTTGTTTTGCCACTGTTCTTATATACATTCTCTAAGCCGAACAAATTCTCGGAATGCCCAATATAAAGCATCGCATTTGGGCGCAGAAGCTTGGCAAAGCGCGAGGCGATCTCTTGCTGCGTTTCGGGTGAAAAATAAATAAACACATTGCGACAAAAAATCGCGTCAAAAGGCCCTTTCATACGCCATGCATGCAATAAGTTTAAATGCTTAAAGAATAAAATATCTTTCACTTTTTGTTTTATCTCAAAAAAGCCTTCTTCGGATGCATTCTGCGTAAATCTCTTTTCATAATCGCCATAAAGCGACTTTCTTGCATCATCAGGATATTTACCCGCTTTCGCTTTTTCTAAAATGCTGGTATCAAGATCTGTCGCCAGCACCTTAATATCCCAGCCTTGACTTTTCTGCTGCTCGAGTGCATCTAGCACAGTCATCGCAATAGAATATGGCTCTTCACCAGAAGAAGCCGCGGCTGACCAAATGCGAATACGACGCGCCGCCTGAATATCTGGACGATGCACCAATTCCTGCAAATAGGTTCTAAAATGTTCAAAATGATGCCCTTCACGAAAGAAGGAAGTAACATTTGTGGTAATGGCATTGATGAAATGTTCAAACTCTGCTTCATTATCGCCCGTTTTTAGCATACGACAATATTGCCCAAAGCCTTCCATACCCAGTGCTCGCACTCTGCGACCTAAGCGCCCTTGCACCATGCTTCGATGCCGCTCACCACTAAGAATAATACCAGCGCGAGCAGCGACGATATCACGCACAAGCTGATAATCATCATCTGTTAATCTTTCTCTGCCGTCTTCTTGTGTTGCCATTATTCTTTCCGCTTTTTTCATTTAAAGACTTTCCTCGGTAACCTCTGTAACGCGCCTATGCGCTTCATCCAAGATTCGGATGCTAAAGAGTTTATCTGGGTTTAATATCACCACCATACGCTGCTCTTTTGCCACCAAACCCTGCAAGAAATCTGCTTCTATTGAGTTACTCACCGATGGCGGTGCTTTAATATCACTTGAAGTTACCTCTAGAATATCAGTAACACCATCTACCAACAGCCCAATTGAACGCTCTGTTGATGACAAAATAATCACCACACTTTTATCATTCAACGTAGCAGCTTCCATACCAAAGCGACGGCGAATATCCATCACGGGTACCACCACACCACGCAAGTTAATGATACCCATCACGTAATCTGGCGTATTAGGCAAACGCGTGGTTTCTGACCAACCGCGAATTTCCATGACCTGCGTAATATCTACTCCATAATTCTCATCATCGAGATGAAAGGTAAGAAACTGCTGTCGTTCACCTTCTGAAGCTTTAACCGCCTCTTGCTGGTCTTGCGTATTTTCATTCTCAGTCATTTTTCCTCCTTACAGTCCTAAGCTAACTTCGCTGCAGACTTTCTATCGTGTTACTCTGATCCACTGAAAGCATTTGATAAATGCTCGCAACATCCAAAATCAGCGAAATTTTCCCATCCCCCAAAATTGTTGCACCAGAGATGCATGGAATTGCCTCCGATTGATCATCAATGGTTTTAATCACCACTTGCTGTTGACCTATCAAACTATCTACCACTAAACCAAATTTATGACGCCCTGTTTCAATTACAATAATAAGACCGGGGCTATCTGCTTCTTTCGTGCTTTCAATGTTAAATAAATGATTCAGGTAAATAATCGGGATATATTCCCCTCGAATATTAATCAGATCGTTTCCATCAGCAATCGTCTTAATATTTTCTGGATTTGGCTGGAAGGTTTCCACCATATTCAAAATAGGAATAATATATTTCTCGTTACCACATGCCACCACCATTCCATCTAGAATCGCTAAGGTTAGCGGTAATGTAATCGTGAACCTTGCACCTTTACCAGGCTCATTAAGAATGCTAATGCCACCGCCTAAATCTTTGATGTTTTTATCTACCACATCCATGCCCACACCACGGCCTGAAACAGCGGAAACCTCATCTGCGGTTGAAAATCCTGGTGCAAAAATCAGCACGTCTATTTGCTCTGGCGTGAGTTCTGCATCTGGCATTACTAAGCCTTTCTCTTTGGCTTTAGAGAGCACTCGTTCGCGGTTAATACCACCACCATCATCTTGTATTTCTATCACAATCTTGCCGCCTGCATGATAGGCAGAAAGAAAGATAGTCCCTTCACGTTGCTTGCCATTTGCCACACGCACATCTGGCATTTCAAGCCCATGGTCGGCGGAATTACGAATCATATGCGTGATGGGATCGCTTAGTTTCTCAATGATGGTTTTATCCACCTCGGTCGACTCTCCCGATGTTTCCAATTTAAATGGCTTTTCTAATTGGCGTGATAAATCACGCGCAAGACGCGACATACGCGAGAAAATAGATTGCACTGGCTGCATTCGCACCGACATCACAGACTCTTGCAAGTCTCTGGTTTTCCGCGATAGGTCAGCTAAGCTTGAGTTGAGCGCGCGCTGTACCGACTCTGGCAATGCCCCCATGCGATCAATTAACATGGATTGGGCAATCACCAACTCACCCACCATATTCACCATACGATCAATCTTTTCAACATCTACACGCACCGTTGCAGCGGCATGAACTGGCGCTTTTGCCGCTTCTTTTGGTGCTGTATCATTAGCTTTAGTAGAAGCCGCCACTGGCGCGGCTGGTGCCACTGGTTGCGGTGAAACTGCTTCCGCGGGAGGCGCTGTTTCTGTTTTTACTTCTGCTGCAACAACTTCAGGAGCAACCACCGCCTCCGCTTCTTCTTGGACTTGACCTGCCTCAACATCTTCTATCGGCGCTTCATTTGTATCTTGAGGTACATCTGCATCTGCTGCACCTACTGTTGAGATTTCAATGTCTGCGAGCCCTTCAACAAACTCAAATACTTCTTTCACCTCTGCTTCGCTCACATCGGTTTTAAGTGTTATATCCCAGCCGATATAACATTGCAGCAGTTCATATTCTT
>CAYGTX010000207.1:0-3367 GCA_964352935.1 uncultured Rickettsiales bacterium
TTAATATATTTCAGTAACTCATCAATCTGCAATCAAGTGAGTTATCCGATGGCAGACAAACAGACACACGACCAAGAGCTTGATGAATCAACGAACGAAGAATCTTACGGATTTTCTCAAAAACAAGAAAAATTAGTTGTTCAGGCATTAGAAGCCGATGATAATCCTGCTGCTCATGCGCTTTTAAAAGAAAGACACGCAGCGGATATTGCTGATTTATTCAGTGTGCTAAATCATGAACAACGCCAAGGCTTGGTTAATCTATTAAAGCCTTCGTTCGATCCTGAAATTTTGGTAGAACTTGATTCTGACTTGCGCGAAGAAGTGATCGAACTTTTAGGCGCAAGACGAAGTGCTAAAGCCATTGGTGAGCTTGAAACAGACGATGCGGTAGATGTGCTTGTCTACATGGATGAGGATGAGCAAAAGGATGTCTTAGACCGCCTTCCAAAGGCACAGCGCGATGAGCTGACCGAAAGCTTAGCCTATCCTGAAGATAGTGCGGGGCGACTGGTTGAAAGAAATTTAGTGGCGGTGCCTGAATTTTGGACAGTAGGTGAAACCATCGACTACTTGCGTAGCAATAAAGATTTGCCAGAAAGCTTCTACCAAAATTTTGTCGAGGATCCTAAATATAAGCCGATTGCATATGTCTCATTAAGTCGCATCATGTGCTCAAAGCGCGCCGTGAAAATTAAAGACATTATGAAAACGGACATGAAAGTTATTACAACAGACACTGACCAAGAAGAAGTGGCGTTTGTGTTTCGTCAATATGGTTTAGCATCTGCGCCAGTAGTGAATGCTGAAGGGCGTATGATTGGTACTATTTCCATTGATGATGTGATTGACGTTGTAGATGAAGAAGCGCATGAAGATATCTTGCGTTTAGGTGGGGTAACCTCGACCGACTTACATACAGATTTTAGCCACACGGTTGGGCGTCGTTTCCCGTGGTTATTCATTAATTTACTGACCGCTATCGCAGCATCAGCGGTGATTGCTTTGTTTGAGGGAACGATTGAAAAAATGGCAGCACTTGCCGTTTTAATGCCAATAATGGCTTCCATGGGTGGTAATGCAGGCACGCAAACATTGACCATTGTCATTCGTGGTTTAGCCACCAAAGAACTGACGGCCACCAATGCGTTTCGTATTGTAGGAAAAGAGTCGCTGGTCGGCTGTATGAATGGAATTCTCTTTGCAATTATTAGTGGATCAGTCGCCTATTTTTGGTTTGGTGATTTAGAGCTTAGTATTGTGCTGGGAGTTGCTGCAATTGCTACCATGTTTGCAGCTGCAGTGGCTGGAACACTTATCCCTTTGGGGCTAGAGCGTTTGGGTGCCGATCCTGCCATTTCATCGGGTGTGTTTCTAACTACCATAACCGATATTGTTGCTTTTAGTGTATTCTTGGGATTGGCAACGCTTATATTGCTTCAATAATATCCCTTATTATTGTTTCATTTATTTTTATATTATGCTTCTAAATACTCGCCAGAGCAGGTTGAATGCTGTAAAGTTTATCGTAATAATCTGTAACTTGATTGTTGATAGGCGGGTAATGAATGGATAGTATTGCATTTGATAAATTTGCCGAAACATTGTTAGGTGCTAATAATGTACTGAAAATCCCTACCGATTGTGCACCCTATGAAAAGGGTTGGCGTTATGGTAGTGGAAAGTGTTTTCGTGTCGTCAAGCCCGGAACGATTGATGAAGTGCAGCAAATTATACGCTATTGTTACGAGCATCAAATTGCCGTCGTTCCGCAGGGTGGAAATACGGGCTTAGTCGGCGCTTCTGTGCCAGATAATTCTGCTGAGCAGTTAATTTTATCACTTTCTCGGCTCAATAAACATATCCAAATCGATGTAGAACATCAGCAGGTGAGTGTCTCTGCTGGTGTGATTCTGGATGCGTTAAATGATATGTTGGAGATACATCAATTGTGGCTTCCTATTGATGTGGGGTCGAGTGGTAGCTGCCAAGTGGGTGGAATCATCGCAACCAATGCAGCAGGAACCAGAGCAGGTAGATATGGTAGTACATTGACTCGGCTGGTATCAATGAAAGTGGTATTAGCAGATGGTTCACTCAAGCAGATAGTATGCAGTGAACAAGGCGGTGGTAAGTCTAATTTACTGCAAGATAATAGCCGATTAAATCAAGCGAATCCTTTTTGCGGAAGCTCTGGTTGGTTAGGCGTTGTGGTTGAGGCGCTCTTCTCACTCGAGAAAATACCAAAAGGGACAGCATCGGCATTGTTGCTACCAAGTGAGCATGTAGATATTGATATGCTGGTGAAAAGAATAAAACAGGATGCAGGCTCTAGGCTTTCAGCGTTAGAGGGTATGTCAGATCAGGCGCTGCATATTGTCGCTGAGTTTATGCCAGATATTCCTTATTTATTTGCATCTGAGAATTTACCTGATGAGACAAGCCGTTATGCTTTATTAATTGAATTTTCATCTATTGAGGAAGGAAGTGAAGCGCTACAAGTTGAAATAGAAACGTTTCTAATGCGATATATGGAAGAAGGTTTATTGCAAACAGCGCGTACAGATAAACCTACTTTATTCTGGCAGGCAAGGCATGCAATCACAGAGTCAATTAGGCATAAAGGCGAAGTGGTCGCGTGTGATATTGCGGTGTCGTTTGGAATGCTTGCAAGCTTTAGAAAAGAAATGGATAAGCAATTGCTTGATGAATGGCCATTTCTAAAAATAGTGGCGTTTGGTCACGAAATGTTGGGTGCATGCCATTACAACATTTTATGGCCAAGAAAATTGGCTACAAAATTAACATCCTCTGTTAGTGAAAGAATTAAAAGTAAAGTCTATACCATGCTGATTGAAAAATTTAATGGCAGCTATAGTGCTGAGCATGGGATTGGGCCACATAACCAAATCTATTACGACCGCTTTACACCAAGTACTGAAAAACTCTTGGCAAAAGAGCTAAAAGAGCGTTACGATAGTAAGCGCATTTTAAATCCGAACATTCATTTTGATTAGGTAAAATTAATGAAGCTATCCCCACTTATTGGCATTACATTAGATTGGCAAGAATCAGGAACGTTTTCAAAACGTCCACACTATGCGTTGCGCCATCATTTCTTTGATGCAATACGTGCAGCTGGCGGTATTCCTGTTGGTATACCTTATGAATTTGCATTATTACCAGAATATACAGCACGTTTAGATGGCTTACTAACACCGGGTGGAAATTTTGCATCACCGCTAGAGTGGTATGTGCCTTCTGAGGATCCACTTCCTTACGAACCTTCTCCTAGGCTAAACTTTGATTTGGCAATTATTGAGCAAATGTTGAGTGCAGGCAAACCTGTGCTGGGAATATGTGCGGG
>CAYGTX010000208.1:0-3300 GCA_964352935.1 uncultured Rickettsiales bacterium
CTTGCTTTGCTCGGTTGGTTCGGCTGTGGGTTTAAGTTTGGGTAAGGTTTTCTTTTTATAACCTGGGCGTTGCACCCACTTTATATCGCTAATTGCTTTATAGCCAAAATAGGTAGCTATTTTTTCAAGTAGAATGGGCGCCATATACACTAACTCAGTTGCTAAACCGCTATGGTATACCTCAACATAAAGCACACCATTTGTTTGCGCGCCTTTTGGAAAACGAATGCGCTGAACAGATGTTTGCGCAGAAAGCGCATCACCAACAATCAATGGCCAATCCGTCAATATTCTGCTTTCAGCAAATCCACGTTGTTTTAAAGCAGGCTTAATGGCCTTATCTACACAAGATGAAAGCGATTTTAAACCGCGCCTTTTATCGTAGGAGTATGGCTTATAAGTTGTGGAAGCCATACGTTACTCACCCCTGATAATAGGCAGAAACTCATCGAGTAACGCTTGGTATAATGGGCGCTTAAATGGTACAATCAACTCTGGCAAATATTCTAATCTTTGCCACTTCCATTCATTAAATTCTGGATGTTCTGTTTGAATATTTATGTCTGAATTAGTACCTTCATAGCGCATAACAAACCATTTTTGCTGCTGACCACGAAACTTGCCACCCCAAATATTAGGCACTAAGGCTTCTGGTAAATCATAATGATACCAGTCTTTGCTTTCAGCAATAATAGATGCTTGAGAGACGCCCGTTTCTTCCTGCAATTCGCGGTAAGCCGCTTGCTCTGGATTTTCACCCTCATCAATGCCGCCTTGTGGCATTTGCCAAGCTTCACTGCGTGTATCAATACGCTTACCTACAAAAACTGCATCGTCTTTATTAAGCAGGATGATTCCCACACCTTTGCGATATGGGAGGGTGTTTAATGTTTCAATTGTCATGGTTATGGTCCTTTCTTTGCCAAACGATCAATCAACATTGAAAATGGCACCACCTCAAAATTCTTTTGTTCTAAACTTTTTTGCCAAAATTTTAGCGTTTCTAAGGTCAAAGGGTATGGGCGAGCAATACCAACAGCAAATTCATTTTCTGAAGCCATTTTTTCAAGCAATTCTAACTGGCTCTTAATCGCTTCATATGAAATTGTGTCGTCAAGCGTCACATCATTTACGACGAGCTTAATATTACTTTGCTCCGCAAATTGCAAGAGCGATACATTTCCCGCACCTTTACCATAGAGATAAGGCATCTGCATCTGTGCAAGTCCTGCTATTACTGGACGCATATTGTTCATGTTACTCGAAAACGATTCATTTGGTGATGAGTAAACACCTTTATAACCAACACCTAGCGATAACAACATCTCTAACCTTGAAACATTTTCTTCAGCAGTGGCAGTTGAAATTAACGCATAAGGCCCTGGATCATCCACACTATAATCTGGCGTTTCCATGGGCATATGCATCAATGTATCAAAGCCTAAAACAATCGCTTTTTTATTCCACACCGCTACATCTGGTGCATAAGGGGAAAAACCTACAGAGTAATTAACGGGCATCTCAAGCACGCGCTCGGTTGTTCTTACGCTTAAACCAACGCCAGTAATAATAATTACAATAGGTTTTTTATTTCCCGACAGAGTTATGTCGTCGCGACGACTCTCTAGCGCCTCTCTTGTAAAAACTTGGCTCTCAGTGGCGCTAGGTTGCTTGGCAATAACAACAGGCTCACTTGCATCAACCACAACCTCTGAGTCCGCTGGCATCGTGATTTTAACTTGTGTATCTGCTGCTGTAGGGATAACACCTTCTAGCTCTTGAGGCGTTTCTGAAGCGCTTGCTTTTGGAATGCTCACTTGCTCCTGCAAGTCATTCGAATTAGATGGCACTGCAGCTTGCTCTATTTCGCTTGCAGAAGCTTCTATTTGCGGTTCACTAATCAAGCTTTGTTGCTGTTGCTCGCCTTCCACTACATCTATAAAAGGAGTAACTTCACTCTCAGCTGCCAGTCCTTGCTCCGACAGTGTCTCAGATTGCATTTCAGGGCCATATGTAGGCTCTATTGGCGCTGAAACAGCTTGCGATTCTTCCGCAGTTTTTTTTGATACTGCATGTCCTTCCGTTTGGTTAGAATGCACCAAATCAGGCTGCAAAGAATTTGTTGGCGCAGCCTCACCTAGATCTAAATCATCTACTCTATTTTCATTATTATCTGATGGGTTAGGTGATTCAGCCTCAGCTTCATTTTGATTGAGTGCATCAACTCCGCCAAACACCTCACCTGAAGAGAGCGATATTTCTACCCGCTGACCTGAAAGTAATGCTTGCTCTGTTGCTTCATTCGACCCAAGAAAAGTCGATCCATATATCACACCAGAAAGCATCGTCAAAAAAACAGCACTCAATAATAGAGGCTTTTTAAAAATCGCCCCCTTAGAGGCTCTGCCTTTTCTTTTCGTCATGGCAGAAACTACCTTGCTTTCTTACTGTGTTTTTTTATTTTCAGAGGTCAAAAATAACGCTCTTACTAAGTCGATAGCACGTCCAAGCTGGTAGTCTTTGTCATAGACCGCCTGCACTTCCTGACTGTAAGTCGCATTTTTATCTTCGCCTTCTTTATTCTTGTCTTTCTTGTCATTACCATTACTTAAATGACCACGAAGCGTTGCCTCAGATGTTTGCAACTCATTTTTCTTAGCACCATCCAGCGTGCCTTGAGACACTATAATATCTGGCACAATTCCTTCCGCCTGAATAGAGCGACCAGAAGGAGTATAATAGCGCGACGTTGTTAAGCGCATCGCACCATTGCTTGTTGAAAGTGGCACCACTGTTTGAACTGAACCTTTACCGAACGACTTTTCACCCAATACAATTGCACGTTTATGGTCTTGCAACGCACCCGATACAATTTCCGATGCAGAAGCAGAACCAGCATTTACCAACACAACTATCGGCAGTTCATCCAACATATCACCACGCGTTGCATTAAAACGCTTATTACTATCCTCAACACGACCTTTAGTGGATACAATCTCGCCTTGATCTAAGAATAAATCAGACACTTCGATGGCTTGATCAAGCAATCCACCCGGATTATTTCTAAGGTCAAGCACCATTCCCTTCACATCATCGCCAATTTCTTTTTTGACGGTGCTGATGCCTTTTTGTAGTAGGCTTGATGTTTTTTCAGAAAAAGAAGTGATACGTGCATAAATCACATCAGCCTCTCTTCTAACACGTGCAGATTTAATTTTAATGATATCACGCGTAATAGTAAAATCTAGCGGCTCACTTTCGCCTTTGCGAAGCACTACCAACTCAATATCAGTATTTGGT
>CAYGTX010000209.1:0-3294 GCA_964352935.1 uncultured Rickettsiales bacterium
AACACAGGGCTAAGATGCATGCGCTTAAACACCGCCACAACAACCACCGCCGCAGAAAGCAACAACACCACTTCACTTAAAACGCTTGCATATTCCATATTTTAAAGCTGTTCCCTTCTTGCTAGATAGTAATATTTGGAGTAATTTCTGCAATAGATGTGCTTTCTATTTTGCTAAAAAATAAAATAGAAACACACATAAAAGCAAACATCTTATAACACAAGAAGTGATTACAAACTAGACAATATGCCAAAAAATATCGCACTTATTACCGGAAGCGCCAAGCGCATTGGCAAAGAAATTTCCCTACATCTAGCCAGCAAAGGCTTTGATATTGCGCTGCATTTCAACCACTCACAAGAAGAAGTGAAAGAGGTTCAGCAAACCATCAAAAGTATGGGTAGAAACGTTCATATTTTTCAAGCTGATTTGCAGCAAGAACAAGAAACGCTAAAGCTTATTGCAAACGCCAATAAAGCACTTGGTCCTATCACTTGCTTGATAAATAATGCGTCTGTTTATGAAAACGATACGCTAGAGAGTTTCACTCAAGCGTCATGGGATAAGCACCTTCTCACAAACTGTTTTGCACCTTTGCTACTAGCGCGGGAATTTGCAAAACAATTGCCTAAAGGCGAAAAGGGAAATGTGATAAATCTTTTAGATAGTGCGGCTATAAAGCCACGACGCGACGGCCTCTTTAGTTACCAAATAAGTAAAGCTGCATTCACAGCTGCAAGTGAATTACTTGCAACGCAGCTGGCACCCACTATTTTGGTTAATAACATTGCGCTTGGCCCTATTTTGCAAAACCCTTCTGAATCTGCTGCAGACTTTAAGCGCTATCAAGCAAACTGCCCGCTCAAAAAAGGTGCAGAGATAAACGACATACTCGCCGCATTAGATTATCTTTTAGCCGCTAAAAGCATTACGGGAGTAACCATCCCAGTAGATGGAGGAAAATGGCTAAAATAATAAAGCTAGGCTACTGCTTTTTATGCTGCTGATATTCGCGAAAGCGAAAGGCTAAATCAGGCCAATAAAAAATCGCCATTGCCATTGCAATAATTACCAAAAATCCTAGCAGTGGGTTCAGCCATTCAAAAATTGTAAATATCACGAAGATAACGCTAAAAATTAAGGCCAGTTTTTTCAATAATTTTCGCCATGAATCACGCTTATTGTCTGCTATAGGAAGCTTATCAAATCCTCTTTGCGCTAATTTTGCAATAAATGTATAGCCCCTATCTAAAAACGCGATTACTGCAAAAATATATTCATCTAACAACATTCTCAGCTGCTCAATACGCGGCGTTTCTGGCAATTCTTGTTCCTCAGAAGGCGTTATTTTTTCATCTGTTTTTACTTTCATACCACTTTCCTACTATCACTATATTTTATATCCACCTTGATAAAGCATCGCCTCTGCCGATCTACGCTTTACTAAACCCGCTAATTTTCTACCACCTGCATAGACCCAACGCATAAACTCATCAGGCACTTGAATATGCCGCTCTTGGTTTACCTTACGCCTTAGTGTTGAACGTTGCAACGCTCCTGCACCTAAATTAAACGTAAAGCTAACCAATGCATCATATTGAAAATTTTCTAACGGCACATCAATATAACGCAAAACCATCGCTTGTGCCAACATAACATCTTTTCGCAACAGTGCTTCAGCCTGCCCGATTGAAATGGGCGCACGAAATGATTCACTCTGTTTTATCACATGTCCATAACCAATGGTTATATATCCACCCGCACATCGATAGGGCTTACCTCTAAATCCCTCATAAAGCTTGATAAGTTCAACACCATCTTTACTAATATGGCGCATCATCTTCCCTCGCTACGCATCTTATTCATGGCACGTTGGCCGAAGTAAAAGCTAATTATACCTGCAAAAATTGCTGCATCTTCTTGCGTCCAAAGCATTTCATAAAATAGTTCAACATTTAGTAGCGCATCCATTGGCGCTGTCAGCAACGCCACCAGCTTTACTGCGGCATAAAGGCAAAAAAATGCGTATGCCAGCACTGGCCTCACCGATGCATTAAGTGCATCCACCCATTTTACGCCTGAATAAAATGTACGATAGAGCGCCTTACTCTCAGCAATATCAGCCGCTGTATGGATAGCTTCAAGTCGCTCAGATTGTGAGATTTCTTGCTGCCTCAACTGCAACTCTAAAATTGCCAATTCATGCGCACGATCATACTTATCCTGATAGAGCTTAAACACTTGCGGTAACATTGATGTTAAAAACCCAAGCATCGCACCAAGCAACGTGACCATGGCACACCTCATTTTTATCTAAAAAAATAAATGAAAACTATTCAGCACTTGAAACGAAAGAAAGAGCCATCACTGGCTCTTTCTTTTCCACTCCAACACCATAAAACTTATGGATAAGAGCGCCCTTCTGGAAAATTATTGTAGATTGCAGGTTCTTTAGGAACTACTTCATCACTTTCAACTTTTGGTACAAGTGGCGTATTTTTTGGATAAGAGTCTGGTTTTATTTTTTGCATGATAGCATTAAAGGTTTTTTGAAACTCATCGCCCCACTCAGCCACAGCATCTTTAAATTTCTTTTCTTTATCTTTGCGTTCATATTCGCTTTCAGAGCGTAATGAATATTTATCATTCTCGATACGTTCCCACTTATCGCGGCTATTATTTGCCCAGTTCTTAAAGAACTTACGCTCCTCTTCGCGCTTTCTGTATGCCTCTAGTTTCTTTTGCTCTAGCAGATAAAGCTGATGCTCATAAAGGCTACGCTCAAATGCCCAATCACGCATATGCTCTTCCGAGCGCCAACGCTCAGGCTCCATCCAAACAGCCACTTCCCTTGGAAACTCAGTTCCCACACGCGCATAAGGATTACTCACAATACCAGCCACTTCATCCGGTAAATTAATAGTAGATTGCGCCACTATATCATCTTCCAAATAGGCAATTTCGGTCTTATAACCGGTTTTCTTGCATATCAATGTCAAAGGTGAAAAGCCTTGCCTTACCGTCACTGTAGCTGGCGTCTTGTTCACCTTATATTTATTACCGCGCACATCGGTGATACTGCATTTTGCTTCATCTGCCATCGGTGTCACCACCGTAATTGATTGCCATTTTGCATCTTCTGTCATTTTTTGCACAAGCGCACAACTGCTAAGCCCCAACACCATTGCACTTAGTAACCACAATTTTGTCATTTTATGAGTAAATTTTATTTGCATCACGTTCCAACCCGCTCTCATTCGTTGCGAAGTTGCATAGTATAACGCTCACAAGATG
>CAYGTX010000210.1:0-3288 GCA_964352935.1 uncultured Rickettsiales bacterium
TATTTCTACTTATATTGTGACCAAAGGTATGGTGGCGATGGAAAGTAATTATAAAAACCAAGCAGAAGCTACTCTCAACTTCCAAGATGGCGAATATTTGCCAGCACGCTTTTCTAAAAAGTCTCAAAAATCAACAGGTCAGAAACACACTGAAATTTCATACACGGCGAATGGCCGCGTGAATAATTTTCAAAGCTCTGAGGAGCTTTCTGAAGAAACCGCTATTGAAGCAGGAAAATTACGCGCAGTTGATCCGCTATCTGCCTATATTATTGCACGCGAGAAAGTTCGCGCTGCTATTCGAAGCAACACAAAAAGCTTTTCTCTTCCAACTTATGACGGCAAAAAAATAGCACGTTTGGATTTTGAGATTCTTGGAAAAGAACAGAAAGAGATTAGTAACAAACAAGAAAACGTTTATCACATCCGCATGACACGCGTTCCACTTATTGGCTTTAGTAGCGAAGAAAACAGCAACTCAGTGGTTGATCTCTATGTTAGCACTGATGAGCATTTGCTTCCACTTCTTGCTAATGCCAAGGCACCTATTGGTTACGCCACCATTATACTTGATAAGCGATGCTATCCCGCAGATCAGTGCGTTTAATTTAAACAGCGCTCTTTATCTATCAATGCTGACTATCTTAAACTGAATTTCGAGATTTTTGCCGTGATGTTGCTTTAATATCTCATACATTGGCGACGTCTTATCTTCAACTTTCTGCCAATATTCAGGAAGCTTTATTTCGTATTCACCACCTTGATGAAGCCCTATGATTGCCTCCTCAATTCCTCTTGTCACTTTACCATCACCTGCTTGAAATAAGAAACGATGCTTTATTGGAGGTTCTTCAACGGACTGATCGACATTATTTTTTATATGATATTCTAATGAAACAAACTCACCACATTCAACAAATTCTTTATTATTACCGGCCTTCAATAACTTTACTTCATACAATGGTGAGTCTACCAAATTAAATGGCATACCATTTTCAACTTTTACAACCTCAACATCATATAATAAAATTTTATTCTTCTCAGCTACACTATTTTCAAACCCTGCAAAACCATAGCCTAAAGCAGGTGGTATCGAAATTTTACGCCGCCCACCTTCTTGCATGCCCATCAAACCCTGCTCAAGCCCTGGTATCACTTGTCTTTTTCCCATCAGTAATGTAACAGGTATATGCTCCGGTTTGTAGCTGGTTTCAAACTTCAAACCTCCTGGTAAGTAAGCACGATAATCATACGTTACTTTAGCATTACAGCCTATGCGCGCGCCATATCCACGCGTAACATCTGTGAAGTAAATATTATGAGGGTCTTTGACATTTAAATCCAGAAAGCGATATTCATCTTTTCCTTGTTTACTCGCTTGCTCACTAATGCTTCGGATAAGTATCCTACCTTCCTCAGTAGAACTCACCTTATTCATCACATCTTGAACTAATCCATTCACCAACGAAGGTGTTGATTCACCATTAGAATCAACCTGCCCCACCCTAGGAACAACCACGTCTATTGGCGCGCTTTCAACACGCGCTTTTGACACTTCATTCATCTTATCTGAAACTTTGTCTTGGACAACATCTTTGTACGTTACAAAATAAATTAAGACAAGGGTCGCAATAGCAATCCATTTTATAAAGCGATTTACAAATAAATTATCTGGCAATTTCATGCAGATCTTCTCCTTTTATTCCTAGAGAAGTATAGCATAAAGACACATATGGTTTAAACATTAAAGCGGAAATGCATCACATCTCCATCCACAACCACATAATCCTTTCCTTCTAAACGAAGTTTACCTGCTTCTTTTGATCCTTGCTCGCCATTATTGGTCACATAATCAGCAAATGCAATGGTTTCAGCACGAATAAAACCTTTCTCGAAATCCGTATGAATCTCACCCGCAGCTTGAGGAGCACGCGCATGCTGTCGTACTGTCCATGCTCTGGCTTCTTTTGGCCCAACTGTAAAAAAGGTGATAAGATTAAGCAGCGTATACCCCGCGCGAATCACGCGTGCAAGCCCTGCCTCTTCCAAACCTATCGTTTCTAAAAACTCTTTCTTTTCTTCTTCGCTGTTCAACTGAGCAATTTCTTCTTCAATTTTAGCAGAAATAATAACGGCAACAGCACCTTCAGCGTCAGCCTTTGCTTGTACTTTCTTGGTCAGTTCATTGCCGTCAAGCGATTCATCCTCGGCAACATTGCACACATACATAATTGGTTTTGCAGTAATCAGTTGCAGTCCATCAAAACGCTTCTTTTCATCGGGATCAATAGCGCATTTCCTAGCAGGGTTTCCTTCGGCTAGCACCGCATAGACCCGCTTCAGAAGTTCAAGATCAGCCTTGGCCTCTTTATCTTGCCCTTTAGCTTTTTTCTCAACTTTGGGTATTCGGCTTTCAATCGATTCTAAATCCGCCAAGGTCAATTCAGTTTCAATAATTTCAGCATCGCGCAATGGATCTACATCGCCTTCCACGTGGGTAATGTCACCATCTTCAAAACAGCGAAGCACATGCACAATGGCATCCACTTCACGAATATGCCCTAGAAACTGATTTCCCAACCCTTCGCCCTTACTTGCGCCCTTTACTAAGCCTGCAATATCAACAAATTCTAATTGAGTAGGCAACTTTACTGCTGATTTAGCAATTTCAGCAAGCTTATCCAAGCGACTATCTGGCACACTCACTTTGCCTGTATTTGGCTCAATCGTACAAAAAGGATAATTCGCCGCTTCTGCTGCGGCTGTTTGTGTCAGCGCATTAAATAAGGTTGATTTTCCAACATTTGGCAACCCTACAATCCCACATTGAAATCCCATAATTTTATCCATTAATTTATATATTTACAATCCTTAGAAATTTTCTTAAATTTACAAATGAGACTATCTACTTCAACGACTAAAAAAGACACAAAGCTTTCTATTTACAAAGCGCTTAAACTTAGCACTCACAACCCTTTTGCTTCAACCCCACTTCATTCATAAAATCTGCGGGAAAAGAATCAGTAAAGCCATACTCAATTGATTCACCAACTAATGCTAATATGTCTTCTATCGTTTTTTGTTCTTCTTTAAAAAATGGTTTTAGCACATAAGTAGACACAAGATGCTTTTCTCCAGGATGTCCTATCCCCAGCCTTATTCTGCGATAATCTTGCCCAAGATGGCGATCAATATCCTTAATTCCATTTTGCCCGCCTGAGCCACCACCAATTTTTGCTTTGATTTTCCCTACTGGTAAATCTAAGTCATCATGAATCACGATGACTT
>CAYGTX010000211.1:0-3257 GCA_964352935.1 uncultured Rickettsiales bacterium
CATGGTTTGGGTCAATCAACCACCCGGGTTTGCCATCTTCCATAATTTCTTGTGCTCCGCCATGGTTAGGAGCAATGGTGATTTTTTCCATCGCACCTGCTTCTGCTGGCACACGCCCAAATGCTTCTGGTCTAACTGAAGTAGAAAGCACCACATTCGCCAAACGGTACGCCGCTGGCATATCATTAACATTACCTATTATGGTAACATGTGGCGATAAACCCTCACTTAAAATTGTACGGCGCAACTCTTCACGGAAAGCGGGGTGTTTTTCGTCATCCCCAAGCAACACACAAAATACATCTTTCTTCGGCAGATATTTTAGCGCCTCTAACAGCACATTCTGCCCTTTCCATCTGGTGAGACGACCCGGCAATAGCACGATATATTTATCTTCAGGCAATCTTAAGCGATCAATCATTTGCACTAAGCGACGCTCCGTCACCTTACCAGCATCAAACTGACTAACATCCACTCCACGCGGTATCACTGTAATTTTACTAGGGTCAGTATGATATTCTTTAATCATATGATCGCGAATAAACTCAGATATAGCGATGACCCGCTGACCTTTGGTCATAATTTTATTGTAGAGCTTCTTAAATGGAAAAGACGTAGAGTGATTTCCATGCATAGTGGTTACAAACGGAATACCCATTTTTTTAGCGGCAAAATAACCACTCCATGCTGGCCCACGAGAGCGCGCATGCACAATATCTACACCATATTCTTTAATCACTTTTTGAAGCTTACGCTTGTTACGCCACAAAGCGATAGGATTACGATTCACCAGTGGCAATGTTACATGCACACCACCTGATGAAACTACTTGATGCGTCATATAGCCACCTGCTGAGGCAACTACCACTTTAAAACCGGCTTTAATCGCGGCTTTGGTGACATCAATCGTGCCACGTTCTACCCCACCAGAATGAAGGGATGGTAAAACTTGTAAGAGTACTGGTTGTTTCTCTTGCGTTGCGTTGCTATGGTTCTGCTTCATATGCTGACTTATCTCGAGTCCATCAATGGTTAATATATATTTAAGCTACTTGGAGCCAATCTATGTCTGATTCACCTCAACCACCATCCTTTTTAACACTTAAAGATGGCAATAAGCTGGCCTATTTCCACACGAAAGGCAAAGTAGGCGCACCATCCGTTGTTTTTCTAGGAGGCTTCATGTCAGACATGAGCGGCACGAAAGCTACTGCAATCGAGCAATTTTGTAAAGCAAAAGACTACAGCTACACACGTTTTGATTATTTTGGTCACGGCATCTCTAGTGGCACATTTACGGATGGAACGATTGGATATTGGAAAGACAACGTTATTTCCATCCTAGATATGCTGAAAGATCCTAAACATATTGTGATTGGTTCTAGCATGGGCGGGTGGTTAATGTTGCTAGCAGCATTAGAACGACCAGAGAAAATCCAAGCACTCATCGGCATTGCTTCAGCACCTGATTTTACTGAAAATTTAATTTGGGACATCATGACCGACGCCGAAAAAGAAACCCTCCAAAAACATGGCGTATTCAATCAAGGCTCTGAATATAGCGACTCTCCCTATCCAATTTCTAAAGCACTCATTGAAGATGGTAGAAACCATCTTGTGCTAAATAAAGAAATTCCAATTCACTGCCCTGTCAGGCTTATTCATGGCATGAAAGATGACGATGTGCCTTACAGTCTTTCTGCCATTCTCGCCAAACAGCTTGCAAGCGATGATGTGCAGGTACAACTTATTAAGCGCAGCGACCACAGAATGTCATCACCAGAAGATATTGCTGCGTTAGAGAAAACGATTTTATCTCTTATAGAAAAGTAATTTTTACATCGATTTTTCTTAAAATTGTACATACTTGCAATATCGTTCAAAACGCGCTAAAAGAATCGACAAATAATCAAATATTTCCAAGATAGAGAAGACTTCATGAAACCTACCACCAAACCAAATAATCCTAATTTTTCATCTGGCCCATGTGCAAAACGCCCAGGCTGGAGCTTTGATGCACTTAAAGATGCAGCGATTGGACGCTCTCACCGCGCTAAAGTTGGCAAGCAAAAACTTGCTGATGTGATTGATAAAAGCAAAGCGATTTTAGGTATCCCTGCTGATTATAAGGTCGGCATCGTACCAGCATCTGATACTGGTGCGGTTGAAATGGCAATGTGGAGCCTTTTAGGTGAGCGCGGTGTAGATGCAGTAGCATGGGAAAGCTTTGGCGCTGGTTGGGTGAGTGATATCGCTAAACAACTAAAATTAGATGACCTTCGTAAGTTTGAAGCCGATTACGGCCAAGTGCCTAACTTGAATGAAGTTGACACCGATCGCGATGTGGTTTTCACATGGAACGGCACCACTTCTGGCGTAAAAACCCCGAATGCAGACTGGATTAAAGATGATCGTAAAGGCCTAACCATTTGCGATGCAACCTCTGCTGTATTTGCAATGGATATGCCTTGGAAAAAACTTGATGTGGTTACATGGTCTTGGCAAAAAGTCATGGGCGGTGAAGGCGCACATGGTATGATTGTACTTTCTCCGCGTGCTGTTGAGCGTTTAGAAAACTATACACCTGATCGTCCACTTCCAAAAATTTTCCGCATGACCAAAGGTGGTAAATTAATTGATGGCATCTTTAAAGGTGAAACCATCAACACACCATCTATGATTGCAGTAGAAGACGCACTCGATGGCTTAAACTGGGCACAATCTATTGGTGGGCTAGAGGCATTGAAAAAACGCTCTAATGCCAACCTTGCTGCTATTAAAAACTGGGTAGCTAAAAGTGATTGGGCTGCATTTTTGGCAGAAGAAGATGCGATTACTTCAAACACATCTATCTGCTTAAAAATTACTGATGGCTGGTATAGCTCACTTGCTGCCGACGAACAGCAAGCTAAAGCAAAAGAAATTGTTACATTGCTTGATAAAGAAGGCGTTGCTTATGATATTGGTGCCTATCGCGACGCCCCTGCTGGCCTTCGCATCTGGGGTGGCGCAACCGTTGAAACCTCTGATATTGAAGCATTATTGCCATGGTTAGATTGGGCATTTGCAAGCGTTAAATCTCAAGCGCAAGCGGCCTAACTTACACTGTCTTTTTATAAAGCCGACAAGCCCAATAACTTTCATAGTTATGCTTGTCGGCTTTTTTTATCTGGCTTTTCTTCGTTCAAATCTCCTTGCCAATGCTACTAAAACAAGGTATATATCCGCGCGTAACAAATTTGACATATGATATAAGG
>CAYGTX010000212.1:0-3206 GCA_964352935.1 uncultured Rickettsiales bacterium
CGAACTAAAATATCGCGGAAAATCAAAAGGTTACACGTTTATTTCTACATTATTCTATGTTTTTAGTCAATGAATTTGCATGGGTTTGAGCCATGCGAAGTAATCGGGTAACGATAACAAGGACTTAATCAAATGCTCTTACCCTAACGTGTATATCAATTTGACAATACCTCTTATCTGGGTAAATTACTTTTAATCCAATTTAATGCAGTATTTTAAAAATGAATGAAAAAGCCTCTAGCAAGCAATGGGTTATTATTTACTCAATTATTAAATGGGGGGCATATACTGCAGCATCGCTTTTGCTGCTTTTCGCATGGTATTTATCATCACGGGATTATGTAATATTGCCCTTGTGGCTATCATTACCATTTTTAAATAGAGTATTAGTTAAGAAAACTAGCTTTCATCCACTTCTTCGCGAAATAATGTTTATCTTTATTTGTCTATCAGTCGTCTTCTTCTGGACATTTGCGATAAATACATATTGTGGATATAGATTTAATGTCATGCACTGTCCATGGAGCTAAATTTTCTAAATCACAAGTTAGGCAAATCTATGACGGTTGGTAAAAACCTACACAGAAAATAAAAATGCCAACAAAAACACCTACCAAAATGCTGGTTGCAGGCGATTTATGATGAACGATGACGAACGTAAGTAGCTTTGAAGTCTAAGGTGACTAAGGCTTTGGCGAACTGTGGCGAATGTTGGTGATACATGAAATGGTGACCCCTACGGGACTCGAACCCGTGTTCCCACCGTGAAAGGGTGGTGTCCTAGACCGCTAGACGAAGGGGCCATCTAAAGCGGAGCCAATTTGGCTTGAAGTGAGAGGGTTTCTATAAGATATGGATTAGAAAATCAAGTGTTCTTTTTATGAAAACTATGTTTTTATGTAAAAAAGAGAGAAATGCTATGGTGCAGATGGTTTGGAAAGCAATAATATGTTCATATGCTTTCATGTAATAAGCAGCATCAATGCAATAGATGATAATAGGAGGCGGCGATGAGCCCAAAGAAGCCGATTGATTTAAGCGAACAAGAATGGAAAGAAAAGCTCAATAGTGAAGCATTTGAGGTGCTTAGAAAGTCGGGCACTGAGCGTCCTTTCACGAGTGAATTGCTGGATGAGAAACGCCAAGGTGTTTATGTGTGTGCAGGATGTGGTTTGCCATTATTTACCTCGCATCACAAGTTTAACTCAGGCACGGGCTGGCCAAGTTTTTATGAGGCAATTGAAGGTAATCTTGAAACCAGTGTTGACCGCACATTGCTAGCGCCAAGAACCGAGTATCATTGCGCGGGTTGCAAAGGGCATCACGGGCATGTGTTTGAAGATGGGCCTAAGCCAACAGGGTTGCGTTATTGTAATAACGGAGTGTCACTCAAATTTGTGCCTGATGAAGGCTGAGTTGGAATAGCTTGAAGGCGAGCTTATTCCTTTTCCTCAGAGTTTCCAAACGGAAGCAATCCGCCAATCGCATCTGCGCCAGACTTTACGCCACCCATAATATTTGCAGGAGCATTCTTGATTGTATCCACGGCCACAGCTGGTGCTTTCATGATCATATCAGGCGTATTGATAAGCGTATCTAAAGGCATTGAAAGTAACTTGAGGCTGACATCGCCAAGTGAAGAAAGCAAAATGCGGCGAGGTAGGTCGCCTGCGTTCTTCTGAATTGCCGCAACCACAATACCTGTGACATTTGCAATATCAGCGCCATTAGTGGTTTTGCCGATGTCGGTAAGCTGGATGGTTTCGATAGGGTAGCCACGCTCATTGCCAGCAGGCACAACACCAGCTGCAAGATTAATCTGCGCGCCTTCAATGATTAATGTATCCACAATAAGTTTAAACTCATCGTTGGTTTGCTTGGGTGCTTGCTTGGCTTCGGCTGGGGCGTGGGCTTCCACTTGCTCTTTCAGTACCGCCAGATTATTTTGCCCTGCAAACATTTCAATAAACACTTGGGGTTTAGTCACCTGCAATAGTTTGATATGGAGAGGGTTTTGTAATAATGAGGCAAGATAAACCTCACCATGAATGCCTGCTAAAGAAAATGCATTATCATAATGTTCAAATTGTGCAGGGTTTGCAATGGCGATATTACTAATGGTAGCGGTGCCAGAAAACGGCTTAATCGCCACAAAACCAACGCTTAGCTTTACGCCTGTTGCACGCTCAACTTGGCTTTCAATCACGTTTTTAGCGATGATGCCAAGTGAAAAATAAATAGCGGTGACAGAGATGATAAAAACAATTAGAAATTTTTTCATGGCGCGTTGGCTTCCTGCTAGTGGGTTATTTTTTTACTTTAATCAAATTGATGTTGCTTTTCAATAGTGGATTTACTTGCATACTGCGCTAGTTTTGATTAGTGTATTTGCCGTTACAAAGATTCAATGAAATATGTGAAATATTGATAATAGTTAACAGTAAAAGAGCAAAGAGCGTGAAATCAAATTATTCAGCTAAAGAACTATTAGGATATTATGAAGATATGCTGCGTATCCGTCGTTTTGAAGAAAAGGCGGGGCAGCTTTATGGTATGGGCTTAATTGGTGGTTTTTGTCACCTTTATATTGGGCAAGAAGCGGTGGCGGTTGGTATGCAATCGGCACTTAAGAAGGGTGATTCAGTCATTACCACCTATCGTGACCATGGCTTGATGGTAACAGCGGGCTCTGACCCTAAAGACATTATGGCTGAGCTTATGGGGCGTCAGGCGGGTTGCTCGAAAGGTAAGGGTGGTTCAATGCATATGTTCGACCTTGAAAATGAGTTTTATGGTGGTCATGGCATTGTGGGTGCTTCTGTGCCACTGGGTGCGGGCATCGCATTTGCGCATAAATATAAAGGTAAAGATAATATCTGCCTTACCTATTTTGGTGATGGTGCTGCCAACCAAGGGCAGGTGTATGAAACCTTCAATATGGCTGAGCTATGGAAGATTCCTGTGATATTTGTGATTGAAAATAACGAATATGCGATGGGAACATCAGTGAAGCGTTCTTCGTCTACCACAGAGCTTTATCGTCGTGGTGAAGCATTTGGTATTAAAGGTCGCCAAGTGGATGGCATGGATGTGCTAAAGGTGCGTGAAGCGGCGCTAGAAGCGGTTGATTTTGTGCGTTCAGGCAAAGGGCCGTACATTTTAGAGATGAAAACGTATCGTTATCGTGGTCACTCCATGTCTGATCC
>CAYGTX010000213.1:0-3203 GCA_964352935.1 uncultured Rickettsiales bacterium
TGACCGCAAGAAAGATGAAAGCTGGCTGATACTTACAATGGATGGTGCGGGCGATGATGATTTTTCTAGTGTAAACATACTAGAAAAAGATGGCGAGCTTAGAACTATTGCTAAAAGCAGCTGGAAGCATTCAATCGGCTATGTGTATAACTATACGACACATTTTCTTGGTATGAAAAGATTGGAGCATGAGTATAAGGTTATGGGCTTGGCTGCCTATGCAAAGTCAGACTACTTTATGCCGGTATATAATAAAATTTTTAAGAATATTGCGTGGTTGAATCCTTCAAATCCCTTATTTTTTAGCTCCGCTTTTCCACTTAATCGTTTTGAGCACCATCTGCGCCGCCATGCTGTTGGCGAACGATTTGATAATGTGGCTGGTGCGCTCCAACATTTTACTGAACAAATGGTGTTGGGCTGGGTGAAAGCCGCTATTGAAAAAACCGGTATCCAAAAGGTGATGGTAAGTGGCGGTGTCTTCATGAATGTGAAGGTAAATAAATTAATTCAAGAATTGCCAGAAGTAAAAGAAGTGAAGTTCATGCCGTCATGTGGTGATGAGTCCAACCCATTTGGTGCTGCTTATTATGTTGCAACGCAGCATGGTGAAGAAATCAAGCCGTGCGGGCATATTTTCTTGGGGCACTCATTTACCAATGAGAATGTTGAGAAATTTATAAAAGCTAATAAACTTGAGGCTAAATATCACGTTAGTAAAGAAAAGGATATTTCTAAGAAAATAGCACAATTGCTAGCTGATTTTAAAGTGGTTGCTCGCGTAAGTGGTAAGGCGGAATTTGGAGCACGGTCGCTTGGAAATCGTGCAATTTTAGCGAACCCGTCTGACATGCGTTCGTTTTACATGGTTAACGATCAGATTAAAGTGCGCGATTTTTGGATGCCTTTTGCCCCCTCTATTTTAGATAAGTATGCAGATGTGTATTTAGAAAATTTTACAGGTAGTGCGCCCTACATGATTACAGCTTTCGACTTAACTCCAAAGGGGAAGGTTGATTTGCGAGCGGCTATGCACCAAGGAGATCATACAGCGCGCCCTCAGGTAGTTACAAAAGAACGTAATAAAGATTATTACTCTTTAATTAGCCAATTTGAGAAATTAACTGGAATTGGTGGGGTAATGAATACTAGCTTTAATCTTCATGGCTATCCAATGGCTTCTACTCTAGAGCAGGCTTTATTTACATTTGAAAACTCTGGGCTTGAATATTTAGCATTACAAGACTTTATTATAAGTAAAAAAGAGCAGAGTAGTTAAGTATGGCAAAAAAGGCTGCAAATCACGTAAATAATATCTGCATTTATATGTCATCATTTGATGGATATTCGGATATATGGGAGGGTTTCTTTTATCGTTTTGATAAATATTGGAAGGACTGTCCATACCCTGTATATCTTGGATGCAACGCCTTAACGCCAGACTTTAAGCGAGTTGAAAAAATACTGCACTCTGAATTTTACCCTGACTGGTCCTCGCGCGCGCTGGAGCATCTTTCAAAAATTGATGAAGAGTATGTTCTCCTGATGTTAGAAGATTATTATCTCAATAAACCTGTTGATTCAGCTTTAATTGAAAAACTTTACGATTATGTCCAGAAATTTGATTTGAACTTTCTACGATTAGTGGCAGACCCAAAACCTGAGGTTGCTATTGGTGGATATCCTTTGATTGGCTTTCAGTCACTTGGACAGCTCAATCGTACTAATACCCATGCCAGCATTTGGAAAAAATCAGCATTAATTGAAATTATTCGTAAAGGTGAGTCGCTTTGGGAATTCGAGATTAATGGTTCAGTGCGAAGCAATCGTTTCGCTGGAAAAGTCTGTTCTGTTTGGAAAACAGCACTCCCATATGAAATGGCAGTAGGAAAAGGTATGTGGTTTAGAGATGTTTACAGCCACTTATGTCAGGAAAACTTCGTTATAGACAAAGAAGTTAGAAAAGTTGAGCCATTTTGTGCAATGCTAAAGCGAATGGTAGTGGCCGCAGTTGGTGGAGCTTTTAGAAAGGTTATTCCCTTGCGATATAGGCAGTGCTTAAAGAGTTTTATCTCTCCTGCTAGCTATAAAAGTTAGTAGTAGGAGTATGCTGTGTTAATCCGCCACTCATTCTATCAGATATTGGGTAGGTTCAGCGCTTTATTGTCTGGAGTTATTTCCGCCCCAATTTATATGGCCTATTTAGGGGCTGAATCTTTTGGAGTTGTGGGTGTTTATCTTTCCTTTTTTGCCTTCTTAAGCCTATTCGATTTTGGCTTGCCAGTAAGTGCTAACAGAGAAATTTCTGTTCTGTTGGAGCAAAAATCTCCTCCGCAGGAATTATTTGGATTGGTTAGGGCGTTTGAGCTGGTTATCTATGCAGTCGCTCTTATTGGTGGTGGAGCGTTGGTTCTTTGCTCTGGTTTTTTGGCTGAAGATTGGCTGAATTCTGAGATTCTTTCTGTTGCATCTTTAAAACATGCGCTAGTTCTAGCTGCAATTGCTGCTATGTTGAGATTTCCATCGGCATTTTATAATAATATACTATTTGCTTTTGAACGCCACCTTTCAGCAAACGCAGTGACGGCGTTCTTCTCAATAAGCCGTGTAATAATAACTCTATTGTTCCTCGAACTTTATGAGGCAACATTAGTGGTATTTTTCTGGTGTCAAATTGTACTAAACTTACTTGAAGTTTTATTTTTGGCATTTTTATTTTGGTATAAAGCTAATGCTTTGTTTTTTATAAAACCGGCATGGCATTATTTTAAAAAAAGCGCCTCACTAACATTCGCTTTAAGTGGTATTTCAGTTACTGCTCTTATTCAGTCACAAATTGATAAAATACTTTTATCTAAATGGTTATCACTTAGTGATTTTGGGGTATATAGTCTTGCTTGTTCGTTAGTTATGGGGGTGCTTCCACTTGCCTATGCAGTTGGAAATGCAACATTTCCTAAGTTGTCTCGGCTACTTTCAGACACAAAGAAAAATGCTGTAGATATAAAAGCGCTTCTTATTAGGGGTAATGCGCTTATTGTGTTGTTAGTCATTCCACTTGGTGTTGCAATAGCGTTAAGTGTTGATGATTTGCACTCGCTATTTGGGTTATTTACCAAAAAAGATATGGTTCTTTCAGAGCTTCTTGGTGTGATGTTTTTTGGTGCAATGTTGCAAGCACTCGTTGTTTTGCCACATCATTA
>CAYGTX010000214.1:0-3177 GCA_964352935.1 uncultured Rickettsiales bacterium
GTAAGTGTTACTAGAGCCTTTTCTTTGCTTCTTTCACCATTTTCGAAACATTTTCAGATGATGTACCGCCAAAAGATGTGCGGCTGGCCACTGAGTTTTCAACTGAAAGCACATTAAAAATATCTTTCGTAATTTTTGGTTCAACCGACTGCAAGTCTTCGAGTTTTAATTCATCTAAACGACAATTATTCTTCTCAGCTATCTTAACAATACGACCTGTTACACCATGTGCTGTTCTAAATGGCATATTGATGTTCTGAACAAGCCAATCAGCAATATCAGTTGCAGTAGAATAGCCACGCATCGCTGCTACTTTAAGTTTGTCTTTATTGAAGGTCATATCCTTGACCATACCCGTCATCGCTGAAACACACAGTGCAAGATTTTCAACCGTATCAAAGACAGGTTCTTTATCTTCTTGCATATCTTTACTATAGGTGAGGGTGAGTCCCTTCATCACGGTTAATAACGTGGTGAGAGAGCCATAAATTCTACCTGTTTTAGCGCGGATAAGTTCTGCTGCATCAGGATTACGTTTTTGTGGCATAATAGAGCTTCCAGTGGTGTAAGCATCACTTAATTTAATAAAGCCAAAATCAGAGCTCATCCAGATAACAATCTCTTCAGCAAAGCGTGACAAATGCATACCACAAATGCTTGCAATGCTAAGATATTCAATGGCAAAATCGCGATCGGATACGCTATCGATAGAGTTGCGTGTCGGTGCATCAAAACCGAGTGCTTTTGCTGTCATCTTTCGGTCGATAGGAAATGATGTTCCTGCAAGTGCAGCAGCGCCAAGAGGGCATTCATTCATACGTTTTCTTGCATCTATCAAACGAGAGCGGTCTCTACCAATCATTTCAACATAAGCAAGTAGATGGTGTCCGACAGTGACTGGTTGAGCAGTTTGAAGGTGTGTGAAGCCTGGCATATAAGTGCTTGCATGCTCTTCTGCTCGGGCTATAAGTGCTTCTTGAAGCTCGGTTAAGGCAACTTCAAGTGCATCTATGGCATCGCGCACATAGAGCCTGAAATCTGTTGCAACTTGGTCGTTACGAGAGCGAGCGGTGTGAAGTTTGCCCGCGCTATCACCCACAAGCTGATGCAGTCGCGCTTCTATATTCATGTGAATATCTTCTAAAGAAGATTTAAACTGAAATTTTCCATTTTCAATTTCCTTCTCAATCTTTTGTAAACCTGCTATAATATCTTTACCTTCCTTAGCGGTAATGATTTTCTTTTTCACAAGCATTTGAGCATGTGCAATCGAACCTTGAATATCATAGGTATAGAGTTTTTTATCAAAGTCGATGGATGCATTGATGGTTTCCATAATCGCAGCAGGACCTCGGTCAAAATGTCCACCCCAAAGCGGATTTGCTGTTTTTTTACTAGCCATGTGATTCATCCTTCAATAGATTAAATGATAATAGTCAGTTAACACCATACAATCTTTGTAAATTATTAAAAGCCTAGCCTTAACCTAATTAGACAAAAATGATGCGCACACTACTTATTTTATTTTTCTTTAGCCTTCTGTCTTTACCTGCACAACAATCGTACGCAGTTAATTTGGAGTCGTTTTTTCATAAGGAGCCATTAGAAGCACCTAGTTACTATTTCGTAGATAAGACAGGTAAGCGTTATAACCTGACACAATTTAAGGGTAAAGTAATTTTGCTAAATATCTGGGCTACATGGTGTATTCCTTGCAAAGAAGAAATGCCTGCGCTTGATAGTTTGCAAAAAAATGGTAAAGAACATGGCATTTATATCCTACCAGTTGCTATTGATAAAAAATCTGTGGATCAAATTCAGAATTTTTATAATCTTGCTGGAGTGAAATATTTGCCAGTTTTAAAAGATTTTAGACGTGGCTATTTTGGGTTGGGAGTACAAGCCTTACCTTCCACTATTATTTTGAATCGTAAGGGGCAGGAAGTTGCGCGAGTAACTGGTGCGATAGATTGGGATAAACCAAGTGTTTTAAAGACGTTGATAAATTTAAAATAGAAGCTGCAACTAATCACTTACTTCATTTTCTGTTTCAATAAGATAAACTTCTTCACCTTCACCTGCATAGCCTAATGTTGCACGAGCGCGCTCGTCTAGTAGGTCTAAGTCAAGTGATTCTGGGCGAAGTAGGCTGACACGATGCTCAAGATATAATCGTTCAGAGTGAATTTCATCAAGGCGTGTTTGGGCTTCTTCAATTTGTTGAGAGAGTGATATCATGGCGGTTAAGCCACGTTGACCATGAATGGCGTGGTAGGTAAAATATCCAATAAATATCACAAATAAGAGTGCTGTAAGCACATCGCGAATACGGAATTTTTTTCCAGAAAGAACAAGCATACTTTGCTTTCCTAAAATTAAGGCAGATTGCTGTAACTAAATGTCATGAGTATAGCTTCAACAATACGCGATTATTGCACATAACGCAAGCCTATGCTTTAGGAAACTACATAATTTTTAGTCGGATATTAGTAGAAATTTTTAGGTTTTACCTTTTTTCTTTTTTGTCGGCGAGTGGTTTGTTCCTTTGTTTTCATTGGCAGCATTTGTAGCTTTAGATTCATTCTTAGTGTCGGGTTTTACTGCCTCGGTAGTAAATTTGACAATCGCTGGCACAATCTCGTTACAGAATCGACGCCCATTGAATGCACCATAATGTCCTACATCTTTTTGTAAGTGATAGTGTTTCTTGTGTTTAGGAAGGTTAATACATAAGTCTAGAGCCGCTTTGGTCTGACCTATGCCTGAGATATCATCTTTCTCCCCTTCAATTGCCAATAGAGCGGTTTTAGTAATGGCGGCTGGGTTTACAATCCTGTCGCGATATTCCATTTTGCCTTGTGGTAGTGCGTGTTCTAAGAAAACAGCACGAATCGTTTCAAGGTAAAACTCAGCGGGTAAATCCATCACCGATAAATATTCATTATAGAACTTTTTGTGGGCTTTTGCGCTGTCACCATCACCTTCTACTAGGTGATAAAATAATTTCAAATGCTCATCAAAGTGACGATTTGGGTTCATTGCCATAAAGCCTGTGAGTTGTAAAAATCCAGGGTAAACTTCGCGCATGAAGCCAGGGTAATTCATCGGTACGCGAGTAATCATAAATTGTTCAAACCACTCTAAATCGCGCTGTGTAGCAAATGTATTTACATTTGT
>CAYGTX010000215.1:0-3173 GCA_964352935.1 uncultured Rickettsiales bacterium
CCCCGCAAGGCAAGCCCTGCGCGGATCACCATCTCAGTTTCTCGATATTACCATTTAATCTCTGGGTTAATCAAGGCATAGCGCGTCTCATCTTCCCTTAATTTAATGACAACAATGCGCTGTAAAACACCCACCATATTTGCACCAATGCCTATGGCATGCTCTGCCTCGAGGGTGGCAAACATTTGCGCGACCACTTCCCTTACCTTATCATTCACATTATCCACGGCTTTTGCCTTCTGACGAAAAATTGGATTAGGGGCATATATAATTGGTAATGGAGCAACCATTTTTTCTACCTACATAAGTTTTGCTGCTGCTATAAAGGATTTTATTCCTACACTCAATCCTTATTACTTGACTTGTGGTTAGCTTATTCTTATTATCGCCAAATTGATAGGGATTATCATTATCCCAATTACCAATGGAGTAAAATAAACATGACTAAATTGAGATCTATTTTAGGCGCAGCCTGCATCACTGCCACCGTTGCCTTTCCTACATTCAGCTTGGCTGAAGACCATAGTGTGAGTGAAGAATTTAAACACGAAGCTATGGAAAAGCGCGATGACCACTATCATGTGGATGCACCTGCTACCACTGGAGCCGCCCATGCATTATTAAAAGATGCACTAGCAAAAGAACAGGAAGCATTTAAAGCGGGTCAATTAGAAGAAATGCATAAAGCATCCTATGCCTTAGAAGCAGCCGTAGATGCATTGCGTGAGCAAAAAGCACATGAAAGCATATTGATTGATAACTTGGATGAAGCGGTTCAAATCATCCATTATGCTTCTGAGCAAGAAAACAAAGAAGTATTAGCTTCTGGCATGCCTACACTTGAAAAAGCAGTTCAAGCTGTTTTAGAAAACTAATTAAACACCACGCTCAAGCGGAGGGGAAATTTCCTCCTCCGCTTGTTCTTCATACATTGCCAAACGATGCTGCAATACTGCACCATGCATTGAAACCACAATTGAAACCAAAAAGAACATCAGCGCTAAAGCCACGCCTGTTTCAGCATCCGTATCTAAAAATGATGCACCGTATAAAAACACCAGTTCTCGCAAACCAACGCCACCAATAGTGAGCGGCAAAACACTTGCAACCGAAGCCAATAAAAACAACAAGATATACGCTAGAACCTGCTCAATTCCCAGCTGCCATACACTAAGACCATCCAGCAAGAACAATACGCAAACAATATTTAAGCCCTGCACACAAAGTGAATAAACCATCGCACCCAGCGCTGTTTTTGGCCGTTCGTGCAGCAATAATTTAGCACTAACAAAATAACCAATCGGCAACAAGCACACAGCCAAAAGTGATAACCAGTAGCCGTAAGGAATGAGTAGATAACTCTTGGTATAAAACACCAGCAGCAAGAGTATCACGCAAAGTATAAACAGCCCGCTTGCTCTTTCTGAAAGGGCAATGCGCACACCTTTTGGCAATGGTATCAACTTCATACGCGAAATAACATAGACCTTATAGGCATCACCACCAATACCACCCGGCAGCAAAAAGTTATAAAACGATGCCACTAGATAGATCGCTACCGAGAACTTACGACCAAGTGCAATACCCGCTTGGCTGAAATAGTAGCGCATACGCAACCCACTCATAGCCTGCGCCAGCCAAAATGAAATGACTGCACCAAGCAACATCCACGGATTGCTCTGCTTCATTAGCGCATCCACCTTGGAGGCATCAATGTTGGTAAAAACCCACCACAATGCCAAAGAAAGAAGCGCCAACTTTATAACGCGTAAAAGAGAGTGTTTTTTAATTTGCATAGCACCTAACATATAATGCTCACGCTATGCAAGTCCAGCAGCTTCTTAGACCTTGCATGCCGTATGCAGGCTTCCTATAGTGATATTAGCATTAAAGAGGAAAAACCATGAAAACACCTATTAAAAATTTAAGCTTAGCCGATGAGTTATGCGATATTATCGAATCACGTGCCAAAGATTTGAGCACAGAGAGCGATAAAATTTATCAGGCGCTTTATACGCTGATAGGCGAATTTCGTGAACGCAATAATACGCTGGTAGCTGAGCGCGATGCGTTTCAGAAAAAAGTAAACCAGTGGTTTGACACAAAATCTTCAGACAAAGTGAGCAGTAGTGAGTTTACTGATTTTCTTAAAGAAATCGGCTACATCAAGCTAGAATCTGTCGATAAAACTATTGTAAAAACCAACAACCTTCCTGATGAAATTGCTAAAATTCCAGCACCTCAACTGGTAGTGCCAGCAGATAAAGCCAATATGGTGTTAAATGCTCTCAATGCACGCTATGTGAATTTGGAAGACGCGCTTTTTGCCTCCAACATCATCGCTGAGAATGACAAAGATGCCAGAAAGGCTGAAACGATTAAACGCAGGAATAAATTTCTAAATAGCCTGCTGATTTGGCAGGATGATATAGGCTTTGATGATATTGAATCTATTGGTTTTGATTATGCCGAGCACGACTTGGTGGGGCATCTAAGCGATGGCTCAACCGTATTATTAGAGCCTCGCTCGCTGGTAAATCTTGCTGGCGTGGTGATGCGCACGCAAGATAGTTTAAAAAGCTTTCTTATCAAACATCATGGGCTTTATGTTGAAGTTAGACTGAATAAAAATGGTACGATTGCAGGTGTTTGGATGGAATCCGCCCTGACGACCATTATTGACCTAGAAGATGCATCACTTTCAGCACCAGAGCATAAGCTGCGCTCTTATCGCCACATTAAAGGCGTGACCGATGGCACATTGCAATGCGAAGTACGCGGTGAAATGCGTAGCTTGGCAAAAGACAGTGAATATCGTAGCTTACGCACACTAGATGCGGTTACACTCTCTCGCAGAGCTGTTGCATTGGTGCGTGAAGTTGGCCCACATTTACAAGCCGATGAACGCCTCATTACCGCCGATGGTAAAGTGGTGCCTGAGAAAATTATCGACACGTTTATGACCGTGCTACTGGGTATGCGCTATCACGTAGCACCAAAACTGCACGGAGCAGAAGAGGTAGCCTATAACGTAGCGCTACTAGAGCGCACAGGCGAACTACTTGGCTTGCCAAAGCACGCCAATAAAATTGGTATTATGAATGAAGAAATCCGTACTAACGGACAGCTTGCCGCAGCTATTACCGCAGCAAAGGATTGTGTATTCTTCACCA
>CAYGTX010000216.1:0-3158 GCA_964352935.1 uncultured Rickettsiales bacterium
ATAACGGCTTTAAAAACGAAGATAGCGCCAAACAAGCGATTGAAGAATATCCAAACACCATCAAAACACCTCTTCGTGCAAAAAAAGGCATGAATGTGAGCCAAATGCATTATGCGAAAAAAGGCATTATCACGCCTGAGATGGAATATATCGCCATTCGTGAGAATTTGGGGCGCAAAGCAGCGGCTGAAGCAAACAGCCAAGGTGGAAACCCTCGTGGTGCTGAAATTCCTGAGTTTATCACCGCTGAATTTGTGCGTGATGAAGTAGCCAGAGGCCGCGCTATCATTCCTGCAAACATCAATCACCCTGAAGCCGAGCCAATGGTTATTGGTCGTAACTTCTTGGTGAAAATCAATACCAATATCGGCAATAGTGCCGTTAGCTCTTCGATTGAAGAAGAAGTGGAGAAAATGGTATGGTCATGCCGTTGGGGTGGCGATACATTGATGGATCTATCAACGGGTAAAAACATCCACAACACACGTGAATGGATTATTCGCAACTGCCCTGTGCCAGTGGGTACTGTGCCTATCTACCAAGCGCTTGAAAAAGTAAATGGCGTGGCAGAAGATTTAACATGGGAAGTCTTCCGCGATACGTTGATTGAGCAAGCCGAGCAAGGGGTGGATTATTTCACCATTCATGCGGGCGTGCGTCTTCCATTCATTCCAATGACTGAAAACCGCGTGACAGGGATTGTATCTCGTGGTGGTTCTATCATGGCAAAATGGTGCATGGCGCATCACGAGGAAAGCTTCCTCTACACGCATTTTGAAGAAATATGCGAAATTATGAAAGCCTATGATGTCAGCTTCTCACTTGGTGATGGTTTACGCCCCGGTTCAATTGCTGATGCCAACGATGAAGCGCAATTTGCTGAGTTAAAAACCCTTGGTGAACTCACCCAAATTGCATGGAAGCATGACATTCAGGTGATGATTGAAGGCCCCGGCCACGTGCCGATGCATTTGATTAAAGAAAACATGGAAAAGCAACTGGAAGCGTGCCACGAAGCACCGTTTTATACGCTTGGCCCACTCACCACCGATATTGCTCCGGGTTACGACCACATCACTAGCGCCATTGGTGCAGCGATGATTGGTTGGTTTGGTACAGCGATGCTGTGCTATGTGACACCAAAAGAGCATCTTGGTTTACCAAACAGAGACGATGTTCGTGAAGGCGTAATCACCTATAAAATTGCAGCGCATGCGGCAGACCTTGCAAAAGGTCACCCAGGTGCGCAATTGCGTGACGATGCACTTTCGCGTGCGCGTTTTGACTTTAGATGGGAAGACCAGTTCAACTTAGGGCTAGACCCAGAAAAAGCGCGTGAGTATCACGATGAAACCTTGCCAGCAGATGGTGCTAAAGTGGCGCATTTCTGCTCGATGTGTGGGCCAAAATTCTGCTCGATGAAAATCTCGCAAGATGTACGCGAATTCGCAAAGTCTGAACGTGCGAAAAAACTAGAAACAGCGGGAGGACAGAAGTCCGACCCAGCCTTGAGCTCCGCTTCAATGAGCGAGCAGGAGGCGAGCACAGGAAGCAATCAAAAAATGAGCGAAGAAGAGGCACAAAAAGGCATGGATGAAATGTCAGAAAAGTTCAAAGAACTAGGCTCTGAGATTTATCATAAGGTGAGTTAGTGACAGGTTGCTGGAATTTTTAGTAAAAAATTTTTAAACCGATACACGCACATTTCTTTCAGATACAAAAAACCGCGCTTGAATTACTCCAAGCGCGGCTTTTTTAATATCAGTACATATATAGTATTTCCGCTTTATTTTGGAACTAGGAGTTTTAGGCGATGTGTAGAAAAACTACATGAGTCTAAAAACGACAACGTTCCAGAATAAATGGGGAACACTATATTAATTTGCAATCGGTGTAATTTTTATTTCTACACGACGATTTTGCGCTCTGCCTTGAGCCGTATCATTCGTTGCAATTGGCTGTGTTTCACCCTCACCGCTTGTAATAATGCGTTGTGTCACGCCTTTATTCGTGAGGTAATTGGTCACAGACTGCGCACGCTGTTTTGAAAGAGTATAGTTATAACTTGCTTCACCCGTGCTATCCGTATGACCAGTAATTTCCAGCATCGTATTTGGAAAATCACGCAATACAGAAGCTACATTATTCAGTGGCGCATAGAAACTTGGCTCAATATCACCGCTATCCACCTTGAATGTGACGCTACTTGGCATATTCAACAACAAATCGCTGCCTTGACGTTTTACATCAATGCCAGTACCGCTTGTTGCTTGACGCATCGCACGTTCTTGGCGATCAGTGTATTGACCAATGCCACCACCTGCTAATGCACCGATACCCGCACCAATGGCAGCACCTTTTCCACGATTATCATCATTCACCATCGCACCAAGCCCAGCACCAATCAATGCGCCCATACCGGCACCTTTATAGGTATTTTGGTTATCTTCATAACCCGTACCTTGTTGCTGGCAAGCACTCAGTGTTAAAGCACCGAGTGTAAGAAGTGTTATCGTATTCGTTCGCATTTTCTAAATCCCTTATAAAATTTATAGGACAAACCTACAGCTTGGAGCATCAATATTATATTACTTACTCTGCAAACCACATCAATAAGCTATAAACTCGCTATACCACACTAAAGCCAATAATAATCTTACTATTCTCAATCTTCACTGGGAACTGATGTGAACAGCTGCCTGATGCACCATGGCTGATGCTTTTGGCCAGCGTTTGCTCAGCGATATATTCGCTAAAGTTTTGCAACGCTAGGTCAATATCGTCGCAGCCACCTTCAATGATGAGGGCGATGCGATTGGTGATATCCAAATCAGCATCTTTGCGTGATTGCTGGATAAGGCGCACCAAATCACGTGCGAAACCTTCCACGCGCAAATCTTCGCTGATGTCTAAATCAAGCTTCACCATCGCATCGTTAGAAGCAAGCGCTTGCGCACCTTTGGCATCTTTTGCCACCAGTTGCAGCGAGCATTCTTCTTCGGTCAACACTTCACCACAAATTTGCACTTTGCCGCCTTTTGCAAGCTCCCACTCACCTTTTTTAGAGGCAGGGATAATCTGCTTCATCAATTGCGGCAAGCGCTTACCCAGCGTCGGGAAGTTGATTTGCAATTTATAATCAGCAAATTGCTCAACAT
>CAYGTX010000217.1:0-3154 GCA_964352935.1 uncultured Rickettsiales bacterium
GGCCGAGCGGCTATTTAATATAACGACTAATTATATAACAGTAGCTGAACGTAAACTTTTTAGAAAGAGAATTTCTGGAGAACTTATTAGCTAGATCAAACTTCATGACGAAAGTAGGAATACTATTTAGCATAATATTCAATTATATAAGCTGGTTTGTGGGATGCGGAATTTGCGCAGCATTGGTAAGCGGTGATTTGCTTTAACATAATACCTGACGATCTATAACAGACAAGCTGTATATAGATCTGGTATTATGTTAACCATCCGCTGCGCGTCTGGTCGCAAATAACCTATTGTTGTTATATAATTTATATTATGTTAAATAGAAAATAATAGAACATCACCCTACCGGACGATACCCACATTTCCATTTACACTGCCCACGTACACACCCATCTGAAATGAACCACCGTCTTCTGCATATCTTAAAAACTCAGCGTCATCAATTTTAATTTCCCAAATTCTGTCACTGTTAAAACTGTTCGCTGTAATTCGGTCCTCGGTAATTGGTTCAGATTTCTTGGCAAAGAAACTCTGCTGCATTTGACCAGTTAAACCATCACGCATTTGTTGTGCCGTGTACTCGTGAGCTGAGCTATAGTCCAACACTTTTAATTCCATTTCTTTTACAAATCCAGCAGCATCTCCATTTTCTAAATAGCTGTATAATTTCTTTGCATAATCCATCACTTGCTTCTCAATCAATTTATCACCTTTTGTTAATGTTTTAGAAAAATCAAATCGGTCATTCTTAAAAACAGCCTCTGATGTGGTCTTTTCATTAACTTCCATAAATATTGATGTTTCTCCATCTTTTTGTGCATCAGTAGCTACAATATCACCTTGTTGATACGCTACTATGTTCGCCTTAATAGTTCCTATTTTACTCTGGTCTATTGCTTCTGCCTCTATGCTTAGTTTGTTGCCTTGTCCTATCAAATACAAATGTATTGGTAATGACATGGTAGCATCATAGGTATCCTCTGCACTGTACACAGGAAAACCGTTTAGTAAACAAGTAAATTTTACATTATCACTATCTACCTCCAAGTGATAAAAGTCTGGTTGTGCCATAATAGTATTGGTTAAAATGAACAATAATCCGAAAGTCGCACACTTGAACATGATCATAGGTTTAGTTAGCTATACAGCAGAAATGATGTTTGCAGTCATTCAAGATAGTATAAAAATGAATTCAAGTCAAATAATATTCAGTTAAAAGCAACAATAGAACTACCCTTAACTCTCTGATTTAGTTGACCTTAAGTCGTCTGTAAGTGGAGAAAAGCAGTAACAGTCCCACTCCGCCCCAAATGACAAACCCCACGATATTGGTAGGATCACTTTCACCTTCTCTTATGATAAATTCAGGATCATCAGCCGATACCATTATGGTTATCTCATCGCCTATTTCATATAAAGGATTCGAATCATTCATATAGCTGTCCATACTACTGGCCCAACCAGGCATAGGCAGCGAATGCTTTTCGTCATTGATTGTGTATTCTATCACGGGAATGGCCACATTGTATTTCCTTATCCTTTTATTCTGCTTGGTTTCACGTTCTTCAATAACGCGATCTATTACCACGGCTTTTGTACTAGTAGCAGTATCTAACCAAGATTCATCGTCTATAATATATTGATTCACCGCTTTGAAGGTGATAAATATGCCAGCAAAACCCATTAATAATGTGCCAATAAATCGCTTATTCATATCTTTTAATTATTGTTAAACTCTTTTAAAGAAGGAATCTTCATTCCAAGTGGGTTTTAAATATGAATATTTTGATTCCAATTCAATATAGTTAATTATCCTTCCAACCAAAACAATCTGCTTTAAATCATTTTAAACCGACATAATCAGCATTTTATATTCCTCTTTTTGGTAAAATATCTTAATTTAAGACACTTAATTTTTTACTACACTTAATCAACTATGGACGCTAACTATCAATCATCACGGAGGAAGTTTATCAAAAAATCCGCAGCAGGTTTTGCTGGCATAACCATTTTGCCATCATTAACCTCTCTTGCTAACCCTTTTGCTGCCAAAGAAGTAACACTGGGCTTTATCGGCATTGGCCAGCAAGCTATGAATCTGTTACGGGCTTTTGTTCAAGTTGAAGGTGTAAAAGTTGTCGCAGGCTGCGATGTCTATGGTCGTAAGAATACTCGTTTCGAAAACGTACTTAATGAGCACTATGAGAAAGAAAAGAAAAAAGTTGAAATCAAAACTTATGAGCGTTATCAGGACCTTTTAGCAAGACCAGACATCGATGCGGTGGTTATCGCCACTCCTGATCATTGGCATGCACTAATTGCCATTGCAGCTTGTGAAGCGGGTAAAGATGTGTACCTCGAAAAACCAATGACATTTACCATAACTGAAGGTCAGGCATTGGTTAAAACTGTGCGTAAAAGTAACCGTGTTTTAGGCATTGGTAGTCAGCAGCGTTCAGATCCTAATTTCCAGCATGCCGTTAAAATGTTACAGACAGGTGGATTGGGTAAAATAGAAAAGGTGCAGGCATATGTTGGCGCTCCCCCCACTCCATATACGCTTGCTGCTGAGCCTGTTCCAGAAGATTTGAATTGGGATTTATGGCTCGGTCCATTACCAGCTAACTTACACTATAACAAAGAGTTAAACCCTCCTATTTCTATCAATCCTCCCAAGGATGAAGAGTTTTGGGGTGGCTGGCGCTGGTACAAAGAGTTTGGTGGTGGCTTTACTACCGACTGGGGTGCGCACATGTTTGATGTTGTTCAGTGGGGCTTGGGCATGGATCGTAACGGTCCGGTAGAAGCAGCACCAATTGGTGATGGCACGGAGTTTATGAAGTTTAAATATGCCAATGGTGTTATTATGACATCAGAGCCTTTTAATGAAAAGCTTACCAAAGGGGTGAAATTTCAGGGTGACAAAGGCTGGCTAGAAGTATCTCGTGAGCATTACTTGGCTTCAGATGATTCATTAATGCCGGCTGACAAATCGGATAAGGAGGTTCCTTATGAGCAACTGATAGCGCATCCGCAAAACTTTATTAATGCAGTACGTGATCGTGTTGATCCGGTAGTTCCTGTAGAAATAGGCCATAGCTCTTGTACCTTTTGTACATGCGAGAAGAGTGCGTGGGACCTGGGCGAG
>CAYGTX010000218.1:0-1755 GCA_964352935.1 uncultured Rickettsiales bacterium
CTTCCAGCACGTCTAATGGTGTAGATCGTAGCTTTGATTATAATGCGGGTGATTTAGAAGTTTAAAACTTAATAACTTGTTTAGATTTATTACTGAAGATTTATATTCTACACACAATAACAATCATGAGTTGTTTACAGTTCCCTTCTATGGTGTTAAACTCACTGTAATAATAACTTTATTGCAGATTATTAAATGACTGAAAATAAACCAAACCCATCTCTTTCTATACAAAGATTAGTTGTATTATTAGCTTTGTTTGTTTTGATTTCTGGAGTGGGCTTTATTTTAGAATTTAACTATCTAAAGAAGAATAATCTGACACAAGTAAATATCGCCGGTGAAATAACGGCTCAAAATCTAGAACTTATTTTTACTAAAGATCTAAATGAAAACTATATTAATAGTGCACTGAATTGGCTGAATAATAGCGATTCTGTAACTACGGCATGTGTGTTTGATAGCGGTAAGTTGATAGAGAATGTTGTATCTAATGCAAGTTCTAGCCCTAGCAATTGCCCAGCACGAACGTTAGATATACCATTACTTACTACTAACAATCTTTGGTTTGATGTAATCGACTCCATCTCAGGCAAGAAATTAGGTGGTTTACTGCTTTACACGTCAACAACAAGTGCATTCAATGCTGCAATTTTAAGGTCAATTTTTTATGTGGTATTAGCATTTGGTGTGGGGGGTATTTTATATTTCTTTTTAGCTAGACGTAAGAGATATTTAGTCAATAACAAAGCCGATAATAAGCCCTCCTTGGAAAAACAATTTATTTATGAAGATGATGGTGCTCTTTCCGAAAAGCAATTATCTAGTAATTTGATTAAATTTATGAAAGAAATGAGTGTTCAGTTGGAGCTACGCAATAATAAAATACTAAAAGAATGTGATATATTAAAGAAATCTAATCGCAATATGAATTCTACACTTGCTCATGCAACTCATGAGTTAAGAAATCCACTTCATGCTATCATCAATTTTTCTGATATGAGCCTCAAGATGGTTAAAAGTGAGGGGAATAAAGAAGGTGATTTAAAGCATTGTTTAGAAAATATTCGCTCTGGTGCTAGTAAAATTGTACAACTTATATCTTCACTTCTTCATTTAAGTAGAATTGAAAATGGCGTATTAAACTTACGTGTGGAGAAGGAGAATTTACTTTCATTGATTGAGCGAACTAAGCTAGAGCTAGCTTCTAGTTATCAAAAGAAAAATGTTAAAATAGTGCTAGATACCAATCTCATGCCAAAGCAAATGGATCACTGTTCTGTTTTTTGTGATTCATTTATGGTGAATATTGTACTTGGAAATATTTTGTCGAATGCGCTAAGGTTCACCCCTTCTGCTGGGGAAGTGAAAATTATCTTATCTTATGAAGAATCTAACGTAGAAATTGATTTGGAAAAAGAAAATGTTCAATTCATACGGGTTTCAATCCAAGATACAGGAGTTGGCTTTCCTCCAAATGAAACAAAAGATGTGTTCTTACCGTTCCATAAGGGATCGAATACTCATATTGATTCTATAAACGCGACTAATGGTGTTGGACTTGGTTTATCTTTATGCAAAGAAATCATTGAAGCTCATAAAGGTAGCATTTATGCGCAGAATGGTAAAAAAGGTGGTGCTATTGTGTCGTTTACTTTGCCAATGCAACCTATTAACATTGATGAGTCAGAGTTTAATCTTCCAATCTCACAAAAAAGCAAACATGCAGAAAGCGATTTAAGGGCAATTGGTGAT
>CAYGTX010000218.1:1765-3111 GCA_964352935.1 uncultured Rickettsiales bacterium
TATTAAAAGTTTAAGCATTCGCTCAAACTATTTTAGTAAGAAGCGACTGCCAGGCTTTTCTGCCTTAATTTGAGCTAAGTCGTTTGGGATACTTGTACTATCAAATGTTCTAACATTTACAGTTAAAAGTGAAACTAATGGAACACCAAGTATTTTATTCGCTTCACCATTGGAGCGGTCAATAAGTGAACATTCAGCTACTACTTCACCGCCATTTTCTTCAATGCACTTAAATGTTTCTAGTGATGATTTGCCAGTAGTGACTACGTCTTCAACAACCAGTACTTTTGCATTCTTTGGGATTTCAAATCCGCGTCGTAAAGCAAACTTACCATCAACACGTTCACAAAAAATACTCTCAACACCAAGCTGTCGACCCATTTCATAGCCAACAACAACGCCACCCATTGCGGGGGCAACAACTAAATCGAAGTGAATGCTTGCTGCTTTCACTTTTTCAGCCAGTGCTGAACAAAGCTTATTCGCACGCTTTGCATCCATTAAAACGCGAGCACATTGCATATAGGTATCACTATGAAGGCCAGAAGAAAGGATAAAATGGCCACTCAAAATTGCTTTTGCATCCTTAAATTCTTGCAAGATTGAATCTTCTGAAAGAGTCATGATGCTTTCCTATATAGTTTTTGCACGCCAGTTTTTTTTAACAAACCTGTGCTTAATGTAAAGTTAAAAGATTATATTATTACAAATAGTATCCACATTTATACTATTTGTAATAATATAGAAATATTTAACTGTTAAAGTCATTATTAGAAAAGTTTATGTAAGGTCAATTTTATGAATACTAACAATACAAAACCATTTGATTTCGAAAGTAGCGATAAAAAGCGTTTCGGCTATCAAATGTCTGCTTTAGGAATGTATTTGACTGGTGCGGCGCTTATATTGTCAGTTCCAATTGCATTAGTTGCAGGTGCTACTTTATCTGCAGGTGCTATGGTAGGCTTGATTGCTGGTGGTATAGGAAGTTTAGTAGTTGGTGGTGGCTTTAGTTCGGCTAAAGGTGCTGAGCTAGGTAAGCAGCAGAGGCATGCAACATTGGAAGCGGCTAGCTATCGTAGTGAAGATTCAGCTAGAGCTCCTTCAGTTGAGCAAGCAGTTAATAACGAAACAAGCAAAGTTTCTGCTAAAAGTTTCAAAGAAGCACTCAATAAGGAACGAGAAAGCTCTGTAAATGATTTAAGAGCGCATTGAGCTTAAAATTTAAAGCAAGCTATGTTGCAATTTTATCTTCATAGAATTTCTCACCAATCACTATTTTTTCTCGGTTGTTTTGTTCCCGCCATTCGTTGGTGTCTCTGAGGGAGTAAATGCAACCACAATAT
>CAYGTX010000219.1:0-3106 GCA_964352935.1 uncultured Rickettsiales bacterium
CTGGGCTGCGGTCTGCACGTGCATCTTCATCTCTAAAGCATGGTGCAATTTGGAAATATTTATCAAAACCCGAACACATAAGCAGCTGCTTAAATTGCTGTGGTGCTTGCGGTAATGCATAGAATTTACCCGGATGCACGCGGCTTGGCACCAAATAATCACGCGCACCTTCTGGCGAACTTGCAGTGAGGATGGGTGTTTGAATCTCAAGGAAGTTTTGCTCGGTCATGCGACGACGCAAGCTTGAAATAATCTTCGAGCGCAGCACAATGTTGTTGTGCATGCTTTCACGGCGTAAATCTAAGAAGCGATAGCGCAGGCGTGTATCTTCAGGGAAATCGCGTTCCATATTTATTTGCAACGGCAATGTATCCGCCGCTGATTCCACTTCAAAGCTTTCCACTTGAATTTCAATCGCACCGGTTGGAAGGTCTTTATTGACGGTTTCGCCATCACGTTCCACCACTTTTCCCGTGATAGTGATCACGCTTTCATTTTTCACAGCGGTTGCTGCATCTAAAAAACTATCATCATTGGTGATTACCAGTTGGGTGATGCCATAATGATCGCGCATATCGATGAATAATAAATTACCGTGGTCACGCTTGCGATGCACCCAACCTGAAAGTTTCACCTGCTCACCAACATTTTTCTTGGTAAGTTCAGCACAGTGATGGGTACGATATGCATGCATGATATTTTTCCTTTATTTTATTTCCTGCTCGTTTTCCTAAACTCGCAATGAAACACCGCTTTCGCGGGCTCATGGCTGGCTCAGACTAATGTCCTATTCTTTATTTTGCTTCCGTGAAATTTTCCTAAATTTCACATGAAGCCAGCTCAGGGCTGGCTCAGACTAATGTCCTCGCTCTTTTCACTTCAAGCACTAACACTTAGCACTTACACCTAGCACCCAGCACTCCGAGCACAATCTTCTTGCGATTTTGCTTACTGATATATAGGATAGAGGGTGAAAATCCAAGCTTTAAACGATAGAATATGACAATCATCACCTCGACTGCCGAACTCAAGCAATTATGCGACCAATTTTCATCTGAAGAATTTGTGACGGTAGATACCGAGTTTCTGCGTGATAAAACCTACTACCCCAAGCTGTGCCTCATTCAAATTGCCGCACCCGCAAGCGAGCCTTATGGGATTGATCCACTTGCAGAAGGCATGGACTTAACCCCCTTATTCGAGCTTTTTCAAAACCAAAAAGTGATTAAGGTCTTCCACTCAGCCAAGCAAGATTTAGAAATCATCCTTGCACTTTCTAACCAAATTCCTGTGCCGTTGTTTGATACACAAGTCGCTGCGATGGTGTGTGGCTTTGGTGAAGCGGCAAGCTACGCCACATTGGTTGAAAAACTCGCAGGCGCACATATTGATAAAAGCTCACGTTTTACCGATTGGTCGCAACGTCCACTCTCGCAAAAACAAGTGGAATATGCCCTTTCAGACGTCACCTATTTGCGTGATGTCTATTTAAAGCTCAAAAACAAATTGGTGGAAACTAAGCGCGAACATTGGGTGGACGAAGAAATGTCGACCCTACTTTCACCCGAAACCTATCGCACCGATCCTGAGCAAGTATGGAAGAAAATCCGCAGTCGCACCCATTCCAAACCATTTTTATATATGGTGAAAGAACTGGCAAAATGGCGCGAGCTAAAATCGCAAGCGTTGGATATTCCCCGCACCCACTTAATGAAAGACCCTGTGCTGTTACAGCTTGCTGCCAGCGCACCCAAGAATTATGAAAAACTCAGCAAAGTAAGAGGCATCGGCAGAGCCGCCGAGAAACAACTAGCGGCTGAGATTTTGGACGTTATCAACCATGTATTAGATACCCCAAAAGACCAAATTCCCGAGTTGCAGAAACCCAAAGAACGTGCAGATACCTCGCGCCATAAAGCGATTTTAGATCTTTTGCGCGTGCTACTCAAAGCCAAAGCAACTGAGCATGATGTGGCTGAAAAACTACTCGCTAGCGGCGACGATATCGCCCAACTCGCAACAGGGGATGTGAAAGACCTCGCCTGCGGACATGGTTGGCGCTACGAAGTATTCGGTAAAGATGCATTAGAACTTCTAAGTGGCAAAGTAGGGCTTGCTGTGAAGAAAGGTAAAATTGTGTTTTGTAAGTTGAGTTAGTGCTAGCACTAGTGTCAGTGTCAGTGTCAGTGTCAGTGTCAGTGTCAGTGTCAGTGTCAGAAAAAGACAGCTAGTTTAGCAATCTTTCAAGGGCGAATTAAATAATTCATCATGCCACATTCAGTAGACCCTTCTAGCTGCAATAAATTTCCGCTTGCGGTATTTCTAACACTTGCACTAGCACTTTGCACTTTGCACTCAGCACTACTACTCAAAACCCAACCAACACCTTACCTTCAGGGCGAGCACCATCAATTTTCACCACTTCATTTTCCACACGCGCCTTGCCCGATGCCACCAGCTTTAGCGCTAACGGATAGCAGTGATGCTCTTGCTCCAGCACTCTTGCAGCCAGTGTATCTTCGGTATCATCACCAAAAATGGGCACGGCGGCTTGCACGATGATGGGGCCAACGTCCATTTCAGCACGTACAAAATGCACACTACAGCCCGCAAATTTCACACCTGCTTCAAGGGCACGTTTATGCGTATCCAGCCCTTTAAAAGAGGGTAATAATGACGGATGAATATTGATGAGCTTATCTTTCCATGCTTCCACAAACCACGGAGAAAGCAAGCGCATAAAACCAGCCATGCACACAAATTCAGCACCGCTTTTACGGATAATTTTATCCATTTCTTTATCGAATGCTTCGCGGCTTTCAAAACCTTTGTGCGAAAGCGTTTCTGTTGCAATGCCAGCCATTTGCGCGCGCTCTAAGCCATACGCACCTTCTTTATTTGAAAATACGAGTACAATTTCAGCCGGATAATCCTCTACCTTAGCCGCATCAATCAACGCTTGTAGATTACTGCCACGGCCAGAAACAAGTACGGCTACTTTGAGTTTTTGTGGTTTGGTCATAATTTTATCTTTTTTATTTTGCTTCCGTGAAATTTTCCTAAATTTCACATGAAACTAGCTCAAGGCTGGCTCGGACTAATGTCC
>CAYGTX010000220.1:0-3071 GCA_964352935.1 uncultured Rickettsiales bacterium
CAGTAATTCAATATTCGTGCCTTTAGCGGTTAAGTTGCCATCTAGCTTCCATGTGCGCTGCCCACACAGTTCTTTTCCATGCGCAAATCGTTCACATAAAAAATCAAATAACTCAGGGATTTTAGCTTCTTCAACCGTAAATCCTGCTGCCATAGCATGCCCACCACCGGCTAGCAGCAAGCCTGAAAGATTGGCAGAAATAACGGCTGCACCAAAATCAATCCCGTTAATCGAGCGTGCAGAGGCTTTGCCGATGCCTTCTTCATCCAGCGCTATCACCGCGACTGGCTTATTATAGGCTTCTTTTAAGCGACTCGCCACAATACCAATCACCCCCGGATGCCAGCCTTTACCGCTGGCAAACAGCACAGGTGCATCCGTTGGTGCAGCTTCTGCTTGTGCCATAGCTTCATCTAGCACTAGGGTTTCAATGGCTTTGCGCTCATGGTTGAAATGATTCAGTTTTTCTGCAATTTCTGCTGCAACATCGGCATTATTGGTTGCCAAAAGTTCAGAGCCTAAATTTGCCTGTCCCACTCTGCCACCTGCATTGATGCGTGGCCCTAGCACAAAACCAAGATGATATGCCGAGGGGGTTTCGTTCATTCCCGCTACATCTGAAAGCGCAGCAATGCCGATATTTCTACGTTGATGCATCACCTTTAGCCCTTGCGATACAAAAGCACGATTTGCACCCACCAGCGGCACTACGTCACACACTGTTCCCAGTGCTACAATATCCAAGAGCGAAAGCAAGTCTGGCTTTTGCTTACCTTCAAAAAACCCACGATCACGCAAAACAGATTGCACCGCAACTGAGACTAAAAACGCCATGCCCACCGCTGCTAAATAGCGATGTTCTGAAGTTTCATCCAGCCGATTTGGATTCACCACCGCCACCGCTGGCGGCATTTTCTCTGCACTTTGGTGATGGTCTATCACCACCATATCCAGCCCTACGCTTTGGGCTTTCTCAATTGGCTCAAACGAGAGCGTACCGCAATCCACTGTGATGCAAAGTTCAAAGCCTTTTTTGCGCAGCTCAAGCAATGCATCGGTATTTAAGCCATAGCCTTCTTCAATCCTATCGGGGATATAAACCGCGGCATCCACACCCAGCATGGCAAAAAAGCGACGCAAGAGTGAGGATGACGTCGCCCCATCCACATCATAATCACCAAATATAACGATTTTCTGTTTTTTCTCCACCGCATCGGCAATGCGATTGGCGGCTTTATCCATATCTAATAAATGGAATGGATCAGGCAGTGAGTTCTGAATTTTTGGCTCTAAAAAGCGATTCACATCTTCTAGCTTCACCCCGCGTGATACCATCACCCGTGCGACAATTTCTGGCACATCGGCATATTGCACTATTTCACGCACTTGCCCCTCATTCACCTCACGCATTTGCCAGAGCGCACCCGTGACAGATTGCGGTTGAGTGGTTTTTCAGTGAGATAGTAAATCTGTGTGCATCATTTTATAATTTTATAATTTCATATATTCTCTGCTTGGATTCCTTCCAGCACTCATCTTTTATTTTTGCTCCTTAAAAAGCTTTCTAACTTTTTAAATGAGCCTAACAGCCTCTGGCTGACTAAAGACACAAAGTTTCCTAACTTTGCTTAGCACTAACTTTCCAGCACTAATTCACCATATCTTTAAGTTTATAAAGCACATCGAGTGCTTCCCTTGGTGATAGATCGTCTATATTTATCTGTTGCACGGTACTATATAGCGCTTCCGCTTCTACATTTTCTGTGGCAAAAGATTGCATCTGCGCAGGCGCAGCAGCATCTTGTGCGGTAAAGAGTGGTAAATCATCTGAAAGCGTTAGCTTTTGCCCTTCTGATTGTTGAAGTGCCGCCAACACAGTTTGCGCGCGCGCCACCACAGTACGCGGCAACCCAGCAAGCTTGGCTACATGCACTCCATAAGAGCGATCTGCCGCACCATGTGCGACCGAGTGCATAAAAATCACCTCGCCCTTCCATTCTTTCACTTGCAAACTATAGCAATCCAGCTGCGGTAAGCGTGGTGCAAGTGCGGTGAGTTCATGATAATGCGTAGCAAATAACGCGCGGCTACGGTTGCTATTATGCAAATGCTCTACTGTTGCCCATGCAATGGATAAACCATCATAAGTCGCTGTTCCACGTCCAATTTCATCTAAAATCACCAGCGACTTCTCAGTTGCTTGATTAAGAATTGTAGCAGTTTCCACCATCTCCACCATAAAGGTTGAGCGTCCACGCGCCAAATCATCCGATGCTCCTACGCGGCTAAATAACCGATCCACGCAGCCAATCACGGCATGCGCTGCTGGCACGTATGAGCCCATCTGCGCGAGTAAGGTAATCAACGCATTTTGACGCAAGAACGTACTTTTACCTGCCATATTAGGCCCCGTCAGCAACCACAAACGCTGCTGTGCCTCAAGCTGGCAATCATTGGCGATAAATTGTTCACCTTCTAACATGGTTTCCACTACGGGATGTCTGCCCTGCTGAATATCAAACTCTGTGCCATGCGTAAGCGTTGGGCGTGTATAACGCTTTTGCACCGCAAGTTCAGCAAGTGCTGCAATCATATCAATACTACTCACGGCACAGGCAGCACTGGCGATACCATCGGCTGACTGCATAATATCCGTCACCAATGTTTCAAATACCAACAATTCAATACGCTGACATTGCTCTGACGCACTTAAAATATCATTTTCAAGCTGACGCAATGCTTCAGTGGTATAGCGCACCGCACTGGCAAGCGTCTGGCGGTGAATGAACTGCTCATCCGTTATTTTACTGCTATTGGTGGGAGACACTTCCACAAAATAGCCCAGCACATTATTTTGCGAGATTTTGAGCGTATTCACACCCGTAAGCTTGCGATAATCCTCTTGCATCTGGCGGATATGCTCACGCGAGTTTTTACGCAAACCACGCAATTCATCCAGCTTAGGGTGGAATCCTTCTGCCACAAAATTGCCATCACGCGCCAGCATGCCCGTCACTTCATCTTTAAGCGCACGCTGTAATTTACTCAGCAGCGCATCGTGATTGCCCATC
>CAYGTX010000221.1:0-3050 GCA_964352935.1 uncultured Rickettsiales bacterium
GAAATACCGTTACCAATACCCCTTGCAGTCATTTGTTCACCTAACCACATAAGGAACACAGTACCACCTACAAGCGTTACCACTGTAGTAATCCTAAAGAAAAAGCCTGGATCCATCACAAGTGGTGCACCGCCAGCACCCTGCATAGACTCTAAGCCAACCGCTATACCAAAACCCTGAAACGACGCCAATAAAACCGTTAAGTAGCGCGTATATTGATTTATCTTACGACGACCAGCTTCACCGTCCTTTTTCAACTGTTCCATTTGTTTAGAAACAACTGACATTAACTGCATGATGATGGATGCTGTAATGTAAGGCATAATGTTTAATGCAAAAATGGTCATACGCTCAAGCGCACCCCCACTAAACATATTAAACATTGAAAGGATACCACCCGAATGCTGTTCCATAATCTGCGAAAGCACGATAGGGTCAATATTAGGTAGCGGTATAAACGAACCGATACGATATACAATCAACGCAAAGATGGTAAACCAAATACGTTTTTTGAGCTCTGATGCATTTGCAAATGCACCAAAATTCATATTAGAAGCCATTTTCTCAGCTGCTGATGCCATAAACCCTTCTTCCGCGCTCCACCGATTGCTTAAACTAAAACCTCGTAATACACACTCAAGCATATTACGAGGTCAAATTCATAAATGATATTTAGATAAAAAGCTATGTAAAAATGTAAGCATTTTGCTCACAATATACACTTAGCTAAGAAGCTACTTTTTCAATCTTTTCTTTTTTAACAGCAAGTACTTTCACTTTACCGCCAGCTTTTTCAATCGCTTTGATAGCAGTTTCAGAAGCTGCATCAACTTCAAGATTGATTGACACTTTCAATTCACCTTTAGCAAGTAACTTAACAGGTGATCTTGTATTGCGAATCAAACCAGCTTCTACTAATTCAATAGCAGTAACAGCTTTTTTTGCATCTAATGTCTTAGCATCAACTGCACGCTGTAAATTAGCAAGGTTCACTACTTGATAAATAGTAGGGTTCAAGCTATTAAATCCACGCTTAGGAAGACGACGGTGGATCGGCATTTGACCACCTTCAAACCCATTGATCGCAACACCAGAACGCGCTTTTTGACCTTTATGACCTTTAGCTGAAGTCTTACCAGTACCCGAACCAATACCACGACCAACGCGTTTACGCGACTTGGTAGGGCAATTTTCGTTTAATAATTCATTGAGTTTCATTGTTTTTCCTCTATCTAGAGATTAGAGCAAATTAATTTTGCCCTAATAAACTATAACTAAGCAGCCTCTTCAACTTTTACTAAGTGGCGAACTTTAAGAATCATACCGCGAACAGAAGGAGTATCTTCAAGTTCAGATGTACGATGTAATTTATTCAAACCTAAACCAATCAATGTTGCACGTTGACTAGCTTCACGACCGATTGGACTCCCAATCTGCGTTACTTTAACTGTTTTCTTCTTGTTGCTCATCGCCATTACCCTTATTCGAAGATTCACGTCTGCCAACAATATCACCAACCTTTTTGCCACGCTTGTCAGCAATAGCACGTGGTGAATCAATTCTATCAAGCGCATCAAAGCACGCTTTAACCATGTTATGTGGATTACTAGATCCTAAAGATTTAGCCACCACATCTTGAATACCAAGGCACTCAAATACTGCACGAAGTGGTCCACCAGCAATAATACCGGTACCTGCAGGAGCAGTACGGATTAACACTTTACCTGAACCAAAGATACCAATTGCATCATGGTGAACGGTACGTCCTTCACGTAAAGGAATACGGATAAGGTTTTTCTTAGCTGAGTCAGATGCTTTATTACGCGCATCGCCAACTTCTTTCGCTTTACCAGTACCGTAACCAACACGTCCTTTACCATCTCCAGCAACTACCATTGCTGCAAATCCGAAACGTCGACCACCTTTTACAACTTTCGCAACACGACGGATCGAAACTAACTTTTCTTGTGTTTCATCACCTGTGTTATTGTGCGCGTCTGCTTTATTCTTTGCCATAAGTAATTGATCCGATTATTACAATTAGAATTCTAAGCCACCAGAGCGTGCCGCATCTGCTAAAGCTTTAACACGACCATGATAAATATAACCACCACGATCAAAAACGACTGCTTTAACTTTTGCTTTCTTACCACGAGCGGCAATAAGCTCACCAACTTTGGTTGCAGCTTCAATATTAGAAGTAGATTTTAAAGTACCTACTTCTTTATCTTTAGTAGACGCAAAAGCAAGTGTCGTACCTTGAGCATCATCAATCAATTGAGCATAAATATGCTGATTTGAACGATGAACAGTCAGGCGAATGCGACCATTTGCTTTCTTACGAAGCTGAAAACGATTACGTCTTTCGCGACGTTTAAATAATGATTGTGAATTCGTAGCAGCCATAGCAGTTTACCTATATTATTTCTTCTTACCTTCTTTACGACGGACATAAGATCCCTCGATATAAACACCCTTACCTTTATAAGGCTCAACAGGGCGAAACGCCATCAACTCACCAGCTACTTGACCTACTAGTTGCTTGTTCGCACCAGTAATTACAAGTAATGTTGGCTTTTCACATTTAATATCGATGTTCGTAGGAACAGCGTATTTAATATCGTGACTAAAACCAAGCGCAAGCGTTAATATTTTACCGTCGGTATTTGCTTTGTAACCAACACCATTAATTTCCAAGCGAATGGTATAACCATCTGATACACCTTGCACCATGTTGCTAAGAACACTTCTTAGTGTTCCCCACATAGAACGAGCCGCTTTGGTTTCGTTAGCAGGAGTAACCGTCAGCGCATTGTCTTCATTCTTAATAGTAACTAAAGGATGTATAGCGGTTTTAAGTTCGCCTAACTTACCTTTAATTGTAATCTCTTCTTGTCCTAGCTCAACCTGAACACCATCTGGAAGTGCTACTGGCAATTTACCTACACGTGACATGACATCAATCTCCTAAAATACGCAACAAAGCACTTCACCACCAACACCTTGCTTACGTGCATCATAATCTGACAATACACCGCGTGAGGTAGAAA
>CAYGTX010000222.1:0-3025 GCA_964352935.1 uncultured Rickettsiales bacterium
GCATAAACACCCTCTTTGCTTTGATCTAACCCATAGGCAAATGCGGCTGCGGTTGGCTCATTCACGAGGCGCAACACTTCAAGCCCTGCAAGCCTTGCTGCATCACGCGTGGCTGCACGCGCTGCATCATCAAAATAGGCCGGCACAGTAATCACCGCTTTTGTCACTTCACGCGAAAGTGCTTCTTCAGCTCTATCTTTAAGGGTTTTTAGAATTTCAGCGGATATTTCAACGGGAGTCAGCTTTTTATTGCCAATTTTAAGGCGCACCATGCCGCCTTCTTGCGCTTCGTCCACTTCATATGGCAAGTTGCCTGAAATCTTACGAATGTCTTCTTTACCACGTCCCATCAATTTTTTAATGGAAGAAACCACCACGCCATCTTCTTTACCCAGCCAATCTTTGGCTTCGGTTCCTACGATGGTTTTATCGTGCAGATATGCCACAATAGACGGCATAATGGCCTCGCCCTGCGGGCTTTTCAATATTCTGGGAATCGAATTCTCAGCATAAGCAACCAGTGAATGGGTCGTTCCTAAATCAATACCAACGCCCACCTCGTCATCATCTTGATGAGGTACAGGCGTTTGACCTGGTTCGTGGATTTGTAAAAGCATGTTTTATTGACCCATTTCGCATTATATTTTTGTTGAGCGGACTATAACATATTAAACATCAGTTTCCAGTTAAGTTATGCCCATTTCCAAACCATTAAAACTCATATCCCACACCTAGTGTGGTTAAGGTATCAATGTTTTTCGTGTTCTCTGGCACATCATCAATATGCTGGAAGTTATGATTCAGCTTTAAATAAAGCGATTCACTCAGCTTGTTTTTAAGCGATGTATCTGAAATCGTAATCAGCGCATCGGATGCTAAAGAAGTGGATGTTTCATTCTCAACGCTTAAATTATCCGTGATCTGCCACTCTGTTTCCACACCAAACTTTCCAAGCATCGAGCTAGTTTGCTCGTCATCGACCGTATTGCTTTGGCGCGCACCCGCGCTTGCCTCAGTTGCCAGCTTGAATGCATCCGTATCTATCCATTTATAGCCCATACCTAGCAGCTCTGAAGCGCGATAATCATACCCGCTGAAGCGGTCTTTCACATATTCAAGCTCAAGAAAACTGTATGATTTTGACGTCAGCGTGTATTTGGTTTTATTATTCACTGCATATTCTTCACTGGTAGTCGCGCCATCGTCTGAGCTAGCACGAGCGGTTAACTTCACGGTATTTGAAATATCACCTGTTTTATAGGTCAGCTCGGTGTTCGCATTTAAATCACGCTCTTGGGTATTTCCCGTTGAAACACTCGCGCCTACATCCACACTACCACTAAATTTAGATGTCTTAGTGCTGGCTATAAGCGCCTTTTTCTGACGCTCTGCTTCTGATTTTTTCTGCGCTACGATGGTAAGATATGCATCCACATCACTCGCTTGATTGGGCAATTGCTGCTTAATATGCGCTGCCACCGCATCAATCACAAAATTATTCCCGCTTTCATGTGCATCTTTTAATGCTTTTTTATGAAGAGGGGCTAATGATTCAGGCGTTACAGCCATTGAAACAGTCGGAAAAGCACATGCCAAAATGCATGCGTACATAAAATATTTTTTCATGTTCTATCAATATCTAATTTAAGAGGTTGTTATGTATATAAATTTGAAATGGTAATGGATGAAGTCAGCAAATGAAAAGTCACTTTAAAACGCTTTAAACGTTGCGTTTTTTTTCTTTAATTTCGCGTTCAAGTTTCAGCAAATATTTAAGACGAATGGTTTCTTGCGCGGCTTCTTTATAGTCTTTATAGACAAAGTGGCTAGTGAGCGTGGCTAAGCATTTTCTGCACTGCTCTTTCACCTCTTGCTGCATAGCGCGTAATGCTTCGCTATCAGTGAGTTTTGAAAGCTTTTCACGTGCTTCGAGTGATTCCATCAATAGGCTTTGCGATGCTTTAACAGAATCCGCACCATCGCGATTCACAATTAAGCCCTGCTTTTCCAGCAAATATTCCGCGCGTCCAAGTGGGGTTTTCAATATCTCATAGGCTTCATTTGAAAGCAGTGAATGTGCGGTGGCAAAGCGCATTTCCTTTGCACTTGCTGTAGCATAACGATCCGGATGAACTTTCTGCTGAAGCGCTAAATAACTTCGCTCCAGCTCTTCTTGATCAATTTTGAAAGAAGGTGTCATGTCAAACAGCTGAAAAGCATCAATTTGGCGTGGCACTTGCAAACTATTGCATGCGGTGCAAAGAATGGCTGATAGTTTATTCGGCTCACCACATTGCCAGCATTTTATTGTATCGTGCTGATGTTGTTCGCTAGACATTAAAGCTTTCTCCGCAACCACAACGACCTTTTTCATTTGGATTATTGAACACAAAGCCAGATTTTAGCTTTTCCTGCACAAAATCCATCTCGGTACCAATCAAATACATGATGGCTTTTGGGTCGATAAGAATTTTCAATTCTGTATCCGAACCATCCAATGCTTTCACCGTCACCACATCATCATACGGACTCACTTCATCCGCATATTCAATCGTGTAGGCCAGCCCTGAACAGCCACCACTGCGCACGCCAACGCGCACACCAGCCGAGGGTTTGCCGCGCTGATCTAACAACGCCTGCACGCGATCAATCGCCGCTTCCGTCACTGAAATTGGTGGAGGTAATGCCATACTCTTACCTTACTTCTTCTCGCTCAATTCGCGATAGTTAGAAATCGCTGCTTTCACCGCATCTTCAGCAAGTACTGAACAGTGAATTTTCACTGGTGGAAGCGATAATTCTTCAGCAATTTCTTTGTTGGTGATTTTTTCAGCATCTTCTACTTTTTTGCCTTTCACCCACTCGGTCACAAGCGATGAAGAAGCAATGGCAGAACCACAACCAAATGTTTTAAATTTAGCATCGGTAATCACACCATCTTTCACTTGGATCTGCAATTTCATCACATCACCGCATGCTGGCGCACCTACTAAACCTGTGCCAATATCTTCTTGATCTTCAAACG
>CAYGTX010000223.1:0-3008 GCA_964352935.1 uncultured Rickettsiales bacterium
CTTTATCTTGTATGAAAAGCAGTGCTTTGCTTTCAGGAATTTCAGTTTCTGGTGCGCGCCAGCAGCGATGTAATGTAATTTCAAGATTACCAAATTTAACACTATTTCCTTTTGCTACTTCGATAGAAATGGTGCGCGCGGTAATTTTATTCAGTGCTTGTAGTTTTACCTTTTGTGTAAAATCATCTTCGTTGAAAATGATAAGTGCGGGTTTTTCTTCTTCATTTTGAGGTGCTTGTGAGAAAATATTCGTAGAGTTGGAGTCGGCGCTAGCGTTAACTTCAGTCTCACCATCTTCCTCTAATGTTTCGGTATCACCTTCTTTTGCTTGAAGTGATTCATCATCTGCTATTGTTTGAGTCTGTTCAACTACTTTCGTCGTGTTATTTGAGCCGAGATTTCCCATTGGAAGTTCTTCTTGCGCTAATAGCAATGAAGGAAAAAACAGGCTGAATGTTGTAACGGTAAGTAAACGCGCAGTATATTTCATGATGCTTCTTTATAGTGAAGGAACTAAGTTGCTTTCATCTGCTGAATCCGTTTCTTGGTCTGATGATGTATCACTTTCGGCGCTACCAAAAGCAAATTTTCCAATCAACTGTTCAATATTAACGGCATCTTGAGTGTATTGCAGCTCTTCACCATTTTGCAATAATGCTTGATCTGCACCGGGCACAATCTCAATATATCTACCGCCCAATAAGCTTTCACTTACAATGGCAGCTGAACTATCGCGAGGTAACTCAATGTTTTCTTTGATATTTAAAACAAGCTTAGCAAGATACGTTTTACGATCTAACGTTTGTTCAACAACTGAGCCAACTTTGATGCCACTAATTCTTACATCACTGCCAACGCTCACACCACCTGTTTGTTGGAAGTTGGCACTGATAGTGTAGCCACTACCAGAAGCCGCAGAAATATTACCACTTTGATAGGAGATATATACAAAAATACCGGCTACTAATAAAACAACAGCACCCATTAATGTTTCAATCATGTTGCGTCCCATAGTAGTCTCCTCTCAAGACGGTGTGGATTATAAAAATAGAGGCGCTTATGGCTTCCAAGCTTCGTAGTCACCCGTTGCTTTTTCACGCTTTCCTTTAGAAAAAGCATGCCCTGGTGGGTAATAAGCAAATGCGGTGCCTGTTAAGTTAGGCAAATGTTCTTGCTGCCAGTCGTGACGTTTTTCTGGTAGTTGTTCGGTCATATAGTGCAACCAACCATGCCATTCAGCAGGTACTTTAGATGGCTCGGCAATGCCTTTATAAATCACCCAACGATTACGCTTACCATATTGGTCAGCGCTGCGGTTTTCATAATAGCGATTGCCAAATTGATCGTTTCCAACAAACTTGCCTTTAAAGAAACTAAAAAGTCGCGTGCCTATGGATGCCATAATCTACTCTAAATTAAAACTGAAGAAGCTTTGCAGTTAATACACTAGGTAGATTATTTACTTTTGCAAGTAAATCTTCTCCAAGTGGCGAATCAACTTCTAGCAATGCAATAGCATCTGCTTTTTGCTTGCCGCGACCAAGGTGGAAGTTAGCGATGTTTACTTTAGCATCACCCAATACTTTACCTAAATCACCAATCAAGCCTGGCTTATCTTCGTTGTTAATGTAAAGCATGTGCTTACCAACGGTTGCTTCAAGCTTCACGTTGCCCACTTCAACGATGCGCGGCTCACCAGCAAAGATGCTGCCTGCAACGTAAATTTCGCCTTTATCGGTTTTTACAGTGAGGCGGATAAGAGTGCTGTAGCTGCCTTGACGATCATGCTTAGTTTCACTGACGCTAATTTCACGTTCTTTAGCAATGATAGGTGCATTCACCATGTTTACTGAACCAACAGCAACCGCTAAAAGACCTTTCAAAATCACCGAAGAAATAGGCTTGGTGTTATATTTTGCAACCGCACCTTCATACTCAATATTCACAGACTTAATGCCACAATCAACCAGCTGACCAGCAAAGCCACCTAATTGCTCACCAAGCTGTAGGTAAGGGTTAAGTTTAGCTGCATCTTCAGCAGAAACAGAAGGAATGTTAAGTGCATTTGTGACTGCTCCATCTACTAAATAGTCAGAAAGTTGTTCTGCTACTTGTATCGCTACATTTTCTTGTGCTTCATTCGTAGAAGCGCCAAGGTGAGGGGTGCAAACCACGTTTTCCATGCCAAAAAGTGCATTTTCTTTTGCAGGCTCAACTTCAAACACATCAAGTGCAGCACCTGCAACTTGACCAGATTCTAAAGCAGCTTTTAAGTCAGACTCAACAATCAAACCACCGCGTGCACAGTTAACGATGCGTACGCCTTTCTTACATTTCGCAAATGCTTTTGCATCTAAAATGCCGCGTGTGCCGTCCGTAAGTGGTGTGTGTAATGTGATGAAATCACTGCGCTTTAAAAGTTCATCAAGTTCTACTTTCTCGATGTTCATGTCTTTTGCGCGTTCTTCGCTCAAGAATGGATCGTAACCAATCACTTTCATCTTAAGACCCTGTGCGCGATCGGCTGCAATTGAACCAATGTTACCACAACCAATAAGACCAAGTGTTTTGCCGGTTACTTCAACGCCCATAAATTTAGATTTTTCCCATTTACCAGCATGGGTAGATGTGTTTGCATCAGGAATTTGACGCGCAAGTGACATCATCATTGCAATCGCATGTTCTGCAGTGGTGGTTGAATTACCAAAAGGAGTATTCATCACCACGATGCCTTTAGCACTTGCAGCAGGAATATCTACGTTATCCACACCAATACCAGCGCGACCAACAACTTTAAGCTTTTTCGCCGCTGCGATTACTTTAGGGGTAACTGTGGTAGCTGAGCGAATCGCTAGCCCATCATAGTCGCCAATAATTTTACATAATTCATCTTCAGAAAGGCCGGTTTTAATATCAACCTCAACACCTTTTTGCTTAAATACTTCTGCCGCTTTTGGGCTCATTTTATCGGAGATCAGAACTTTCACCATGAATCCACGTTCCTTATA
>CAYGTX010000224.1:0-2932 GCA_964352935.1 uncultured Rickettsiales bacterium
ATCACGAACCGCACCACTTCTATTGGGCCATCGTTTTCATCAACCAATCCAAAGAAACCATATTTAGTTAACTGATCTATTCAAACCACACCCAATAAAATTGCGATGCTTAATATTTTTTGTTTATTCATCATCTTTCTCAAATAATATTATGCCTGCTTTTTCAGCATCACGGTTAATGCTAGCCACCAACAATTCTATATTCTCAAATTTCTTTTCAGGTCGTATAAATTCAACCAGTTGCACCCATAATATTTTACCATAGAGTTGATGTGTTTTTCCTTCTAAGAAATGCACTTCCATCAACAAGGTTTCTTTATCAAAAGTAGGTCGCATTCCAATATTCAGTACTGCTTTATATTGCCGCTTCTCACCTTCAACATTCACCCATGCTGCATACACACCACATGCTGGCGCCATGACATTATCAAGCTTAATATTTGCGGTTGGAAAACCAATTTTACGCCCTCGTTTATCACCTTCTATCACTTCACCATGCAGCAAATGATAATGCCCGAGCATTTCATTGGCTTTTAAAAGCTCACCTTCTACCAATGACTGCCGAATGATTGAAGACGAAAAAATTTCATTCTTTTTTCCAACTGCTTCCACCGCATCAAAACCAAAGCCAAGTGCCTGAGATGCTTTTTTCAAGAAAGAAACATCTCCTGAGCGCTGATGTCCAAATGCAAAATCGTAACCACAAACAATATGCTGCGCATCGCATTTATCTAACAATATGTCTTTTACAAAAGCATCCGCTGTTAGTTTCGATAGTGCATTATTAAATGGCATTTCGATCACATAATCTACACCCATCGCACCGAGTAATCGTGCCTTACTTTGACTATCACTGAGGCGAAATTCTTTGGCTATTTTATTGGTGAAGAAAGTAAGCGGATGTGGCTCAAAGGTCATCACCGCCACAGCACATTGAAGCGCTTTTGCTTTTTCTACCGCTCGCATAATCACTTCACGGTGGCCTCTATGCACCCCGTCAAAATTTCCAAGAGCAACGACTGCACTCCTTGCATTTTTCATCAGCGCATCAACGCCATGAATAATGGTTGCTGGACGAACATCCGTCAGCTTAATTGGTCGTTTCGGTTGAGTCATCTGCTTTACGAATCGATGTAAAAATAAGGATTGGAGACGCGATATATATAGATGAATATGTTCCTACAATCACACCAAAGAGCGCTGCTAAGCTAAAACTTTTCACCACTTCACCACCAAACCAAACCAACGCGCCTAGCGCTAGCATAGTAGTGACAGACGTCATAATGGTTCTGGTGAGCATGTTATTCACACTGAAGTTTAGCAACTCGGGCAAAGGCATCTTTTTGTAGCGACGTAGATTCTCACGCACCCTATCAAATACAACCACAGTATCGTTGATAGAATAACCCACAATAGTAAGCACAGCAGCCACAGAAGGTAGATTAAACTCCAACTGCGTAAAGCTAAAAAATCCAATGGTGAGTATCACATCATGAAATAGTGCAACAATAGCACCTATACCAAATTGCCACTCAAAACGCACCCAAATATAGAGCATAATCGCCACCAGCGCCAACGCTACTGCTAACATACCCGCTTCAATTAACTCGCCACCTACTTTCGGGCCAACATACTCAACTTTTCTATAGTCAATATTTCCACTCACATGTTCTGTTAAGGTTTGTTTTGCAATAGCGATATTTTGTATTCTCTCTTCTTCACTGCCTGTTTTTCGACCAATACGAATAAGAATTACATCATCACTCCCCAATGACTGAAGTGAAACATCCCCCTCAATCGCACCATTTAATGCTTGCCTTAACTCTGAAACGGAAGGCGCTTCTTCAAACCCAGCTTCAATCAAAACACCACCCGTAAAATCAATACCAAAATTGATTCCGCGTGTTGAAAGCAAGCCGATGGTTATTGCAATCGCAATTAGCGAAAGTGCAAATGCAAACCATCTTTTACTAATAAAATCGATTGTGGTATTTACAGGAATAAATACGAGAGGTTTAAAAGCCATGATTTACTTTCTCCATTTAAAAACCGGCTTGGGCTGCAATATATGCTGTATATCCAAGACAAAACACAACACCCCAAGCGCGGCTAATTTTATGTGCGTGTTTTAGCAGAATAAGCAGCGCTATGGTAGTGAATAATAAGATAGGAATATCAAATGCAATCAATTTATTTTCAATCGTCAAAGGCGAAATCAAACCAGAAACACCCAAGATTGCGGCAATATTAAAGATACTACTGCCCACCACATTACCAAGCGCAATATCACTATGCTTTCGAAACGCAGCCACCACACTTGTTGCAAGTTCAGGCGCACTCGTACCAAACGCGACCAATGTTAAACCAATCGTTGTTTCCGAAATCCCCAACAACCGTGCACCCTGCACAGCCCCATCAATAAAAAGATCGGCACCAATCACCAACAACCCCACACCCAGTATCACCGCTAATATTGCCATCGGGAGAGATAAATTGACATTTAACTGTTCTTCAATTTCTGTGGTTTGTTCTTCAGGGCCATGCGAATTATCTCTCTTTGCTGAGCGAAACGTAATAAATGTATAGCCCACAACTGCAATAAGAAAAATAATCGACGTACTCATATCAATCACCTGCTTGAACGAGAACAAGAAGAAGCACATCGTAATCGCAAGCAAGAATACAACATCTAAATTCACCATTCGCTTGTCTGATTTTAGAGGATAAATAATCGCCGTCGCACCCAACACCAGTAAAATATTACTCATATTACTGCCAATTGCATTTCCAAGCACCAAACCAGGGAATCCATCTAAAGCCGCTTTTACACTCACCACCAGCTCAGGCATCGATGTACCATAGGCCACCACGCTTAAACCAATCACCAAGGGTGACAAACCCAATGAACGAGACAATGCAACCGCACCACGAA
>CAYGTX010000225.1:0-2915 GCA_964352935.1 uncultured Rickettsiales bacterium
TATAACAATTGTTAGGGTTTGCGTTCCTGCATTTCCGCCCATTGATGCCATAATTGGCATCAACACAGCGAGTGCCGCCATACGCTCAATCGTCCCTTCAAACATAGCAATGACAGCAGAAGCAGCGATTGCCGTGAGTAAATTCACAAACAACCACGGAAAGCGTCGCCCAACTGTTTGGCTAAAATGCGTATGTAAGTCAGTTCCCGAAACCCCACCAAGACGCAAAATATCTTCATGCGCTTCTTCATCTACAACGTCAATCACATCATCAATCGAAATCGTACCGATCATGCGTCCCGTTTCATTCACAACCGGCACTGAAGTCAGCCCATATTGTCTAAAAAGGAATGCCACCTCTTCTTGGTCGGTATCGGTTGCGATAACTTTTACATCCGAATCCATAATATCCTTTATCAGCACAGGGCGCTTAGAGCGCATAATGTGGCTGAGTGAAACATATGCAATTGGCTTAAATTTAGGATCTACGACAAATATCTGATAAAAATCTTCTGGCAAATCAGGGTTGGTACGAAGATAGTCAATCGTTTCACCCACTGTCCAAAACTCAGGCACAGCTACCAGATTTTTTTCAATCAATCGTCCCGCACTATCCTCAGGATAGGCAAGGCCTTCTGATAATGCATCGCGTTGCGCTTTAGGCAGCGCCTCCAGCAGTTCCTGCTGGTCATCCTCATGCATATCAACAAGCACATCTACCGCGTCATCAGTTTCCAACTCACCGATGGCTTTCGCACTTTTCTTAATGCCTAGTAGGGTAATAATTTCTTCGCGTAAGTCGGTATCAAGCTCAACCAGAATATCAGGATCAAACGTCGACTTCAGCACTTCCACCAAACGCGCGCGCAGTTCGTGCGAAATAACACTGAATAAGTCAGCAATATCGGCGGCATGCTGCTCTGCTAATAATTCACGGCAAAGCTCTATATCATTAGCTTCAAGCGCTTCTATCACGAGACGCTCTTGCTGCCCTGAAAAACCGTAGGATTCTTCTTGAACTGAATTTTCAAGCTTTTGGTCTTGCGTCTGTTTAGCGGACATCAGCTACCTCACTTGATTTTAAAACGCGCGTTGAAAAATGGTGCGGCCGAGAAGACTCGAACTTCCAAGGGTTGCCCCACAGCGACCTCAACGCTGCGTGTCTACCAATTCCACCACGGCCGCAGAAAGCTTGCAACTGACTATACAATTGCTGTATGAGGTGGGGCATTGATAAACAAAACTACCCTTTTTTTCAAGTAAATAGTTTTATAGCTTATGTCTATTCAATGGCGCTACAGCGATGCACTTATCCCTTACGAAGAAGCTCTTCAAACCATGGAGGCGCGCGTAGCAGATATTGCTAATCAAAAAGCCGAAGAACTCGTCTGGTGTTTAGAACATCCACCACTCTATACTGCCGGCACTAGCGCTGATGAAAATGACTTACTAGACACAAAAACCTTTCCCATTTACCACACCGGACGTGGTGGACAATATACCTATCATGGCCCCGGCCAACGTGTTGTATATGTGATGTTAAATTTAAAAATGCGCCAAGCAGAAGATATCCGCGCTTATGTCAAAAATCTGGAACAGTGGATTATCAACACCCTCACGCGCTTTAACATTAAAGGCGAACGGCGCGAAGGCCGCATCGGCATTTGGGTGGATATGGGCAATGGTAAGGAATCTAAAATTGCCGCCCTTGGCATCCGCGTGCGTAAGTGGGTGACGTTTCACGGCATCGCCATTAATGTTGAGCCAAACCTCTCTCACTTTGGTGGCATCATACCGTGTGGCATTTCACAGCACGGGGTAACCTCATTCGCCGAACTTGGCCAGTTCATTTCGATGGAAGAATTAGATGTGGTGCTGAAAGAAGAATTTGAGAAGATTTTTGGTACATAAAACCATTAACGCCTACTATCCAAAGCCCCTTGCAGCAAAAATGCTGCGGCCATTTTATCATCCAGTGCATCACGGTTTTTACGTTTTACACCTGTTTCTTTGAGTGCGCGCGTCGCAGCAGCGGTTGAAAACCGCTCGACCTACAATAAAATCGTAAGTGCTGCGCGGTTTGTGAGTTTCTCGGCAAATATTCTGATGGTTTCGCATGCTTGCGTTTCGTTGCCATGAATATCTTTGGGAAGCCCTAACACAAACCCCACCACATTTTCATCGCGTGCAATGCGGCGAAGTGTACCAAGATCCTTGTTTATATTTTGGCGCTGATAGGTGCTATTTGGCGAAGCAATCATACGGTTTTCATCACTCAGCGCAATGCCAATTTTACGCAAGCCCATATCCAGCCCTAATAATCTTCCTTTCAAGGGCAAGCTCGCAAAAAATGTGGATGCGCTATCATATATCATATTTATCAATCATCTCTTGCGTTTTGTGTGCAATTTGCTAGTTTCTTGCGGTTATAGCAGCATTATAGAAGGAATAAAAGCATGTCGCACTTAAGTGAAGCCGATATACGCAAAGTTGCCAAATTAGCGCGCATTCGTTTATCCGATGAGGAAGTGCCTCATCTGCAGCAAGAAATTTCATCCATCATCACGTGGGTTGAGCAGTTGCAAGAAGTGGATACCGACAATGTACCTGAAATGTTCGAGTGTTGAAGGCATGGCGCTGCCGCTACGTTGCGACAAAGTGACTGACGGCAACATTCAAGAAGATATTATCGCGAACGCACCTGATGCCGATTATGGCTGTTTTATGGTGCCAAAAGTAGTGGAATAGGAAAGGATAAAACAATGACAAAATTAAATACACTTTCTATTCATGAAGCTTTGGACGGGCTATCTAAAAAAGATTTTACATCGGTGGAGCTGACACAAGCACATCTCGATGAAATGCAAGCGCATAGCGATTTAAATGCCTATGTGGTGGAGCTACCCGATCTGGCG
>CAYGTX010000226.1:0-2907 GCA_964352935.1 uncultured Rickettsiales bacterium
CTTTCAAGTCCTTCCCAGCTTCCACCTAACCAATCTGCCTTTTCTGGCTTATAGGTTTTAGACTCTTCAAGCTCAGATTCTAAATAGTCACGAAAAGATTTCTTCATCTCTTCAAAATCAGCTTCTGTGATAGCACCTTCAGCAATCAACGCTTTTGAATAAACATTCATCGGGGTTGGATGCTCAGAAATGGCTTTATACATGATAGGCTGCGTGAAGTAAGGCTCATCACCTTCATTATGTCCATAACGACGGTAGCAGAATACATCCACCACTACATCATTCTTGAATTCTTGACGGAACTCAGTCGCTAAAGTTGCTGCGAATACTACCGCTTCAGGATCATCACCATTCACGTGGAAAATAGGCGCATGCACCCCTTTTGCAATATCACTTGGATAAGGCGATGTGCGACCATATTTAGGCGCAGTGGTAAAGCCAATCTGGTTATTCACAATAATGTGAACCGTACCACCCGTTGCATAGCCTTCAAGATCGCTTAGCGCCATGGTTTCAGGCACAATACCCTGACCACAGAACGCCGCATCACCATGCAGCAACAAGCCCATTGCCGAACCACGCTCAGCATCTTTATGCTGATCTTGCTTGGCACGCACACGACCAATCACCACAGGATTTACCGCTTCTAAGTGCGAAGGGTTTGCCGCCAGTGATAAGTGAATATTATGACCATCAAAATTACGATCTGATGATGCACCTTGGTGGTATTTCACGTCACCACTTGCATCAATATCTTCAGGGATGGTTGCTAAATTACCTTGGAATTCTGAAAGCATCGCCGCATAACGACGACCCATTACTTTGGTCAATACATTCAAACGTCCACGGTGCGGCATACCAATCACCACTTCTTTTTGACCTAAGCCAGCTGCACGTTCAATGATTTTTTCCATCGCAGCAAACACCGCTTCACCACCTTCCGCTGAGAAACGTTTTGCACCCGGATATTTGGTGTGAAGGAACTGCTCAAATACTTCTACTTTCACGATATCTTCAAGAATGGTGCGCTTTGCTTCTTTAGAAATTTGCGGACGACCTTGTACTTTTTCGATACGGCTTGCAATCCATTCGCGCTGTTCAAGCGAAGGAATATGCATAAACTCAACACCCAAACGTGATGAATAAGTACGACGAAGCACATCAATCACTTGACGCAACGTAGCACGCTCTAAACCAAGTGCTCCACCTAAGAAAATCTCACGATCAAAATCATCTTCACCAAAGCCATAGGTGGCTGGGTTTAAATCTGGATGTTCACGATTTCCTTCTAACCCTAGCGGATCAAGCTCAGCAAATAAGTGACCACGCACTTTATAAGCACGCACCAACATCAATGCATTGATACTATCGCGACATGCTTCATCAGAAGCAGGGCCTGATTTTTGATTTTTGTTTGCAGCAGCTTGTGCTTCAGGGTCTACATAACCAACAATCTTTGTTTGCTTTGGTGCCCAAGATGCACCTGTGTTATTTTTAAGCAATACATCCAATGAATCACCCATCTCGTCGAAGACTTCTCTCCAACTTTGATCCACTGAATTTTTATCCTGCAAATAGCGCGCATAGACTTCTTCAATAAACGCAATATTGCTACCAAATAGGAAAGATTCCTGATTTTTCTCTTTAGACATAGCACCCCTTGCAAATGCTTTGTTAATACTTCCTACAATGACCCTGCAAATTTTTCTAAATTTGCAATGGCATACCGCTTTGCGGGCTGATGGCTCGCGCGGCTTTCTAGCCGCGCCAACACATCATTTTTTCAAGGAGCTTAGCAAGGTTAGTAAACCGAGCCAGCCCTTAAGCTATGCGCCACGTAAAATTTAGGAAAATTTTACGGGCGCCATTACATTATTAAGCACTTAATAGTTTCTTCATCGTACGGCCAAGACCAGATGGAGAATCTGAAATGGCGATACCAGCAGAACGCATCGCTTCTAATTTATCTTCAGCACCACCTTTACCACCAGAAATAATCGCACCGGCGTGACCCATACGTTTTCCTGGAGGAGCAGTACGACCAGCAATAAAGCCAACGGTAGGCTTTTTGATCTTAGATGCTTTCAAAAATTCTGCCGCTTCTTCTTCTGCAGAACCACCAATTTCACCAATCATGACGATGGCATCGGTTTCATCATCTTGTAAGAACAGCTCTAATACGTCGATAAAGTTGGTTCCATTCACTGGATCACCACCAATACCTACGCAAGTAGACTGACCATAACCTTCAGCTGAGGTTTGGTGTACTGCTTCATACGTTAATGTTCCAGAACGTGAAACAATGCCAATACGGCCTTTTTTATGAATGTGACCCGGCATAATACCAATCTTACATTCATCAGGCGTAATTACACCTGGGCAGTTAGGACCAACCAAGCGTGTTTTAGAGCCCTGAAGCGCACGCTTAACTTTGACCATGTCTATAACTGGGATACCCTCAGTAATACAGATTGCCAATTCAATTTGAGCATCAATGGCTTCCAAAATTGCATCAGCCGCAAACGGAGGAGGAACATAGATCACCGATGCATTAGCACCAGTGGTATCTTTTGCTTCTTGTACGGTGTTAAATACAGGAAGGTTTAAGTGCTTACTACCACCTTTACCCGGGGTTACACCACCCACCATGTTTGTGCCATAGGCAGCTGCTTGTTCAGAGTGAAAGGTACCTTGCGCACCGGTAAAACCCTGACAAATTACTTTCGTATTTTTATCGACTAGAATCGCCATTACGCTGCCTCCTTCTTCACTGCTAATACTACTTTCTCTGCTGCATCTTCTAAATTATCCGCAGGGATAATATCCAATCCAGACGTACGAAGAATCTCTTTACCTTTCTCTACGTTAGTTCCTTCTAAACGAACAACCAACGGCACAGAAAGCTTC
>CAYGTX010000227.1:0-2888 GCA_964352935.1 uncultured Rickettsiales bacterium
CACAAAAAACTTGGTTTAGCGTGGGATGATCTGCCAATCAAGAAAAACAAGTCTGTTAGTCTTGAAAGTTTGGTGGAAATTAGTAAATCGAGCACCAAATCACCTGTTCACCGCCATGTGCATATGGATTGCGTGAGTATCCATAAATTTGATGAGTATGGAAATCGCACAGGCGAGCATCGCTTTTTAGGTCTATTTACTTCGCAAGTTTACTATCAGACCGCAAAAACTATTCCTATTTTGCGGAAGAAACTAGAGTTTGTTCAGTCTCACTCAAAGTTTAAGCCACAAAGTCATAATGGAAAAGCACTCGTTGCTGTGTTGGAATCGTTCCCGCGTGATGAGTTGTTCCAAATGTCGGATGTAGAGCTTTTTGAAGCTTCGGTGGAAATTGTAGCACTTGCTGTGCGTCAGAGCGTGAAGTTGTTTGTGCGTAAGGATGAATTAGAGCGTTTCTTGAGCTGTATCGTGTATCTTCCAAGAGAGCGCATGAGCACAGGACTACGCAAGCGCATAGAAGAAGTGTTAGTAGAAGCATTTGATGGTTCGGTATCAAATCACTATACACAAATTACTGAGTCTCATTTGGCGCGCTTGCAAATTATCATTAAGGCTAAGCCGGGTGCGATACCTAATTATAATGTTAAAAAAATAGAAGAAAAAATCGCTGACATGGCTACTTCATGGGAAGAGCGCTTGTTAAGTGAGCTGAAAGGCAGATTAGGGGAGCGTGAGGGCGATAAAATAGCAGAACGCTTTGCGAATGCTTTCTCGGTGAGTTACACCAATCGCTTTACTGCCGAAGATGCCTATTACGACATAAAAAAGGTGGAGGCGTTGTTAAAGCAAGGCTCAACCTTGTTTGACCTTTATGAAACACCATTAGATTCACCAGAATTGTTGCAGTTGAAGATATATAATCTTCAAGAGCAAATCCCGCTTTCAAGTGTGATGCCATTATTAGAGAATATGGGTGCTCGCGTGGTGGCAGAGCATACTTATGAAATAAACATCAAAGGTGAAGAGCGCGCAATTTGGGTGCACCATTTCCGCTTTACAGCGACTGATGGTAAGCGTCCAAAGCTAAAAGATGTCAAAAAGAATTTTGAGCAGCTTATCTCTAAAGTGTGGAGTGGCGATCTTTATAATGATGGTTACAACCAGCTTGCAATGAGAGCGCATATCGCTTGGCACCAAGTGATGTTGTTGCGTGCCTATGGTCGTTACTTACAACAGGTGGGCTTCCGCTATAGTCAGCAATATGTGCAAGATGTGTTGGCGAAATATCCAAACACAGTGAATTATATTCTTGATTACTACACCGCGCGATTTGATGTGTCATTGAGTGACAAAAAGCGCGAAGAAGCGCAAACTCAAATGCGCAGTAAAATTGAGCGGAGCTTGGCTACAGTACAAAATCTCGCAGAAGACAAGGTGCTTAGAAGCTTTGTTGAGTTGGTTGAGGCAACATTAAGAACGAACTATTTTCAAGCTGGTCGTTTAGATGTGGCGCAGCCAAGGCTTTCATTCAAGTTTGACTGTACGCGTGTACCAGACATGCCATTGCCGCGCCCTCATGCAGAGATATTTGTGTATTCTCCACGTGTGGAAGCCGTGCATTTGCGCGGTGGTAAGGTGGCAAGGGGTGGTTTGCGTTGGTCTGATCGTCCTGAGGATTTCCGTACCGAAGTGCTTGGCCTAATGAAAGCGCAAATGACGAAAAACACCGTGATTGTGCCTGTTGGTTCAAAAGGTGGGTTTGTGATTAAACAGCCGCCAGTAGAAGGTGGCCGCGAGGCAATGAATCAAGAAGCCGTAGAATGTTACAAAACCTTCTTGCGCGGTATGTTGGACATCACAGACAATATCGTGAATCATAAAGTGGTGCCACCTAAAGGTGTGGTGCGTTATGATGGTGATGATCCATATTTGGTGGTTGCACCTGACAAAGGAACCGCAACATTTTCGGATGTAGCAAATAGTGTGTCGCACGAATATGGCTTTTGGCTAGGCGATGCATTTGCATCGGGTGGTTCAGTGGGTTATGACCATAAAGTGATGGGTATTACCGCTAAAGGCGCGTGGATTTCAGTTGAAACACATTTTGCAGCTATGGGCGTTAATGTCGATAAAGAAGAGCATACTGCTATTGCGATTGGTGATATGTCGGGTGACGTGTTTGGTAATGGCATGTTGTGTTCTAAATATACGCAACTTGTGGCTGCGTTTAACCACATGCATATCTTTATTGATCCAAATCCAGATACAGCGGCCTCTTATAAAGAGCGTAAGCGCTTGTTTGAACTACCTCGTTCTACATGGAAAGACTATAATGAGTCGTTGATGTCGCATGGTGGTGGTATATTTGAGCGCTCTGCAAAATCAATCAAAATCACCAAAGAAATGAAGCAAGTATTTGCCATTAAAGCAGATAGTCTTTCTCCTGATGAGTTGATTCATGCCTTATTGAAAGCGCCGGTAGACCTTCTTTGGAATGGAGGAATTGGTACTTACGTTAAAGCTTCAAGTGAAAGTCATAGTGATGCGGGTGATCGTGCGAATGATGCAGTGCGCGTCAATGGTTGTGATTTAGGTGCTAAAGTATTGGGTGAGGGTGGTAATTTAGGTGCCACGCAGCGCGGTCGTATTGAATTTGCTCGCAAAGGTGGTCGCGTGAATACCGATTTTATCGATAACTCAGGCGGTGTAGATTGCTCGGATTATGAGGTGAATATTAAAATTGCACTCGATCAAGCAATTCAAAATAAAAGCTTGAAGGAATCTGATCGTACACAAGTGCTGGAGTCGATGACAGATGAAGTAAGTGCGCTTGTGCTGAGAGATAACCGTTTACAAAACCAAGCGCTTACCATTGCTGAGTTACAAGG
>CAYGTX010000228.1:0-2547 GCA_964352935.1 uncultured Rickettsiales bacterium
ATCACTGACTGGCGCAGAATCAAGATTAATTCCTAGTTCGTAAAGCTCTTCACCAAGTTATCGATAATTATAATACACCGCTTCTTTGGCTTCATCTTTGCCATTTTTTGTATATAGATCAGCAAAGGTTTTTACTGCTGGATACTTACCCCAATGTGGTGGCCTTAGCCTTGCTACTCGCCCACCTTCTTGATCAATCAAAATAGGGCATTCCCAGCCAACACATGCTTTTAATAACTTAACAGCGTGCTTTACTTGCTCAGGATTATCAATATTTCTAGCAAAAAGAATAAACCCAAGTGGATAAACATCTTTAAAGAATGAAAGCTCTGCTTCAGTTGGAATTAAACCTTCATAGCCATAAATAACGGCTGATGGAATTCTGTTATTATTTAACAATGAAACACCCCTGTTTTTGCTGAATAAGATCATTACAAACGGCTCTACCTTCAGATGTATTCTCTAGCGACCCAATCTGCAAGCGATAAAACACACCTTTAGCACCTAAGTCTGCCTTGGTGATATAGTGTTTTTTATTTTTTAATTCATTTATGAACTTTTTTTTCACTTTATTCCAATGATCATTTGCCTCTGCATAGGTTCTAAAAGCACCTAATTGAATGCGAACTCCACTATCGTCACCTGATTCTTGATCAGGCATCACAATTTTTTTTCTTTTAGGGACAGGTGCAGGCATTACATCTTCGGGTGTTATATCCTTTAATGCTTCACCAATAACATCTTCCAGAGTTGGCTCTGTTTCTACAGCGCTAGAAATATCTTCTTTTGGTTTTTCTACTGACTGCTTTGCGTCTAGCTTGATGGAGCTAACTTTTACCTGCCCATTATCACTTGTAATTTCTTCTGTTTTAAGTGGTCTTAAGGCAATCTCAGCTCGCTTTACTGGCGCCTCAGGCGCGGGCAAAATACGCGTAACGCTAGGAAGCTCTTTTTCTTCCTCTTCATTAATTGAACTGTAAACCGATTTATCCATATTCGCCACTTTGATACCACCTGGATCATCCGGCTGAACTTTAACAGGTGTTTTCTCAGCACGAACCAAGGGCAAGGAGTCAACTTCAGAAGAAGTAAGCGCAAACTTGTCTGTTTGCCATGCAAAGATAAAGAAACCCAACAATAGAATGGCCACCACCGATAAAAGTAACTGGCGTATGCGAAGCCATTTTATTCGCTCTCTTGCATCATCAGATAGCGCGTCCTCTTCTTCCAAATACTCACTTAAAAGTTTTTGGCTTAATCGGTCTCTATCAAAATCAAATTCATCTTCTTGCATAATCTTTTTTCTATTTTTGCTCCTGTAAAATTTTTCTCAATTTTACAATGAGCCTAACGGCTTCACCGACTAAAGAAGTAAATTTTCCTAAATTTACTTTAAAATATATTACTTCCAATTATCGGGAGATGCTTAAACACTCACCCCAATTTCTACAAACGCGTTATGTATTATTACATCTCTTGGCTAGCTTCAATACAGAAAACATCTAGCCCAGAAGCAATAATATTGGCAAACGCCTCCACTAACATCAATCTTGCTGCACTTAGCTCTGTGTTATCAGCAATGATGAAACGAAGAATAGCATTATCTTTTCCTTTATTCCAGAGTCCATGAAACTCTGCTGCTAACTCTTGTAAATAGAAAGCAATGCGGTGCGGCTCATAACTTTGCGCGGCTGATTCAACCAAACGCGGCCACTCTGCCATACGTTTAATGAGTTGCAGCTCATCTTCACTATCAAGTAATTTAAGTAAAGAATAATCACGTTTTGCAGCAAGCGCAACTGCATCTGGACATTCTTTTTCAGCCATACGTCGTATAGAATAGGTTCTAGCATGCGCATATTGCACATAAAATACAGGGTTATCTTTTGACTGTTCTTTTACTTTTGCTAGATCAAAATCTAACACCATATCGTTTTTACGGGTGAGCATAATAAAGCGGATAATATCTTTTCCCACTTCGTTAATCACATCTCTTACGGTTGCAAATGTACCTGCACGTTTAGACATTTTAAGTGGAACGCCATTTTCCATAAAGTTCACAATCGCGTGGAATTTAATTTCTAAAGTTGCCTTCCCATCACTTAAAGCGGATACAGCAGCCTTCATGCGTTTTAAATAACCAAAGTGATCTGAACCAAGCTCTAAAAGCATGTTATTAAAACCACGGTTCATTTTATCTGCATGATACGCAATATCTGCAGCAAAATACGTCCAGCTTCCATCAGATTTTTGAAGTGGTCTATCCACATCATCCCCAAAATCAGTCGCCCTGAATAGCGTTTGCTCTCTTGCTTCCCACTCATCAGGCGTTTTACCTTTTGGAGGCTCTAAAATACCACGATACACCAAGCCTTTATCTTTCATCAACTGAAGCGTTTTCTCTACTGCACCGGCTTCATGCAATGCTTTTTCTGAGACAAACACATCATGCTTAATGCCTAAATCAGCGAAATCTGTTTTAATAAGATCTAGGATAGCAGCTAGTGCTGGTGGTTGTGGAAATGTAAGCTATTGATTTGGGGGAGG
>CAYGTX010000228.1:2557-2849 GCA_964352935.1 uncultured Rickettsiales bacterium
AAGATATTCATTTTCTGTTTGTTGCTTGAGCGAATCACCAAATTTTTCTTTTAAAAACTGACCAACTGGCTTTAAATATTCACCAGGATAAAGCCCTTCAGGAATGGTAATTTTTTCACCTAACGCCTCTAAGTAGCGCAAATAAGCAGAGCGTGCGAGCGTTTCAACTTGCGAGCCTGCATCATTAATATAGTATTCTTTCACCACATCATAGCCAGCTTTAGCCAAAAGTCGTGCCAAGGCATCACCAAACACTGCGCCACGTGCATGACCAATATGCATTGGGCCTGTT
>CAYGTX010000229.1:0-2841 GCA_964352935.1 uncultured Rickettsiales bacterium
TAGTGCTGTTCAATCGGTCGCGGCAAAATTACAGCCTAAGTTGTTTCTATTTTTGACGTATTTGAAGGTGTTTGTAAGAATGATGCTTGGCTAATGACCGATATAGATTTAAAAGAGCTTACTCGCTCAGCCTGCCCTTCAGCTGGTGCATGTGGTGGACAATTCACCGCCAACACCATGGCATGCGTATCCGAAGCCATTGGACTTGCTATTCCGGGCTCTAGTGGCGCACCTGCACCTTATGAAAGCCGCGATGAATATGCCTATGAATCTGGCAAAGCGGTGATGCACGCGCTCAAACTCGGCATTCGCCCACGTGATATTGTGACCAAAAAAGCATTAGAAAACGCCGCGGTGATTGTGGCAGCAACAGGCGGTTCTACCAACGCCGCATTGCACCTTCCTGCCATTGCGAATGAGTGCGGTATCGATTTTGATTTGCATGATGTGGGAGCTATCTTCAAAAAGACCCCTTACATTGCCGACTTAAAACCAGGTGGACAATATGTCGCCAAAGACCTGCACGAAGTGGGTGGCGTACAAATTATTATGAAAACACTCTATGAGAACGGCTATATTCATGGTGATTGTATCACTGTAAATGGTAAAACCCTTGCTGAAAACCTAGAGAATGTAACATTCCCGACCGATCAAAAGATTGTCTATCCAGCCGATAAGCCAATCTCACCAACAGGTGGCGTGGTCACCTTAAAAGGAAACCTAGCACCCGAAGGCGCGATTGTGAAAATTGCTGGCTTAAAAGAGTTGAAACATTCAGGCCCCGCACGTTGTTTTGATCGCGAAGAAGACGCACTCAAAGCCGTTGAAACGCAAGATTACAAAGAAAACGAAGTATTCGTCATTCGCTATGAAGGCCCTAAAGGCGGCCCCGGCATGCGTGAAATGCTTTCTACCACCGCGGCACTTTATGGGCAAGGCATGGGCGAGAAAGTGTCCCTCATCACCGATGGTCGCTTCTCAGGTGGCACACGCGGCTTCTGCATTGGGCATGTTGGCCCAGAAGCAGCAGTGGGTGGCCCAATTGCACTAATTAATGATGGCGACATCATCACCATTGATGCGGTAAACGGAACGCTAGAAGTTGCACTTTCTGATGAAGAGCTAGCCAAGCGCAAAGCCGCATGGAAGCCTCGCAAGTCAGACTATAACAGCGGCGCTATCTGGAAGTTTGCACAAACTGTAGGTACAGCAGAAAAAGGCGCAGTTACGCACCCCGGCGCCAAAGGTGAAACACATATATATGCTGATATTTAATTTTAGATAATTGCTCGTGCGACTGTTTCTCATATCGCACTAAGCCTAAGGCTTTCAACACAAAAGGAACGTGGATTACCAACCGCGTTCCTTTTCATTACACAGGCACTTGCACTCAAATAGAAGCTCCCTCTTGCATCGCATTACAATTTACCTTAAAACTATATTACAGCTCTTTTTTAGCCATAGGATGCAAGGTAAGCATGACAGAAGCCAATATCCAGAAAACCCAATCTAAAAACCAATCGCCTTCCAAAAAGCGTGCGCCAAGCTTTACGTTTTTTCTATTATTACTGACATGGGTATTTTTAGCAGCGGTGGTTGGTTATTTTTATACGGTTTCACAAGGCAAACCCCTTTCACTCTTAAAACAAGTGGCAGAAAGTGGCGATGTTACCATCGATATTGCCGCTATGAATGAGCGTATTCGTACGCTTGAGCATCAAGTGGAAATGCTAGAATCCCATATCTATTCCGCTAAAACCTCCTTTGAGCCTACAACAACTCACGACCCTGCTTCGAGTGAAGAAGAAAACCCATCTACAACTGAACCTCAAGCGGCCGAAACAACACCAGCAAGCGAAATTAACGAGCGTATTCAGCAGCTGGAAAACGACCTTTCCAAAGCGCAAGAAACCACTCAACATGCACAAGCCATTCAGCAGCACCAACAGCTGATGGTCACCGCGTACGAGCTGCAAGAAGCAGTCATGACATTTGCACCATACACGCAAGCACTTTATGAATTCAGACTCGCAGCACCTGATGATGAAACCGTGCAGTTTTCAACAGAAATTCTTTCTTCTTACGCTGAAAAAGGCATTGCCTCACCTGAAACATTAAAACAAACATTTCATAGCTCGCTAGATGCCGCCATCACATCACTTAGAAAAGAAAAGCAAGACCCTAGCCTGCTAGATACCGTCGCTTCTAAATTTCCTTCTCTTATTTCCATCCGTAAAACAGCAGAAAATATTGATACCAACTTAATCGAAGACCATGACACGGAAAGCCTGCTTGCAAAGGCAGAATATTACGTTGAAATGGAAGCGTTCAGCGATGCAAAAGAATTGCTAGAAGGTGTGGATAACGCTACCATCAACCAATATTTCAGCACATGGCTAGAGCAAGCCACCGCATATGAAAATGCTCTTATCAACACCAACGCGTTGATTGAATTTAGCCGCCAATACTCATCTAAAGAAATCAGGAACGTAGAATGATTAGATTATTACTTTTCATTATTCTTTTGATTGCCGCTTCCATTGGTGCGGCATGGTTCATTGAAAATGACGGCAGCATTATTATTGAGTGGATGGGCTATCGCGTGCAAACTTCTGTTGGTTTTGCCATCATTTTAGGCGTGGTGTTCGTTGCCATTTGCACCGTGATTGTAGAATCTATCTTATGGGTCAGAAGCCTGCCTGAACGCTATAAACGCAAACGCCGTGAAAAGATGCGCGAAAATGGCATTTCAGCACTTACCGAAGGCTTTGCCGCCATTGCTTCAAACGATGCAAAAAGCGCGCGCAGACTCAGTGCAAAAGCTGAATCTTGGCTTGGAAA
>CAYGTX010000230.1:0-2827 GCA_964352935.1 uncultured Rickettsiales bacterium
CACAAGTAAAAGATTCGCGACCATCTGAAGATGGTCAGGCGATTCGTAGGCGGCGCTTTTGCCCTGCGTGCGACTCTCGCTTTACTACGTTTGAGCGCATTCAGCTGCGTGAACTAACGGTGTTAAAGCGTGATAATGTGCGCAGGCCTTTCGATCGCGATAAGCTGACTCGTTCAGTGCAGATTGCGGTGCGTAAGCGCGATGTGACAGCAGAGCAAGTGGAGCTAATCGTCAATCAAATAGTACGTAAGCTTGAAAGTTCGGGTGAATCGGAAATTGCTTCTGATCGTATTGGTGAAGAAGTGATGCATGCTTTGGCTGAGCTTGATCAGGTTGCCTTTATTCGCTTTGCTTCGGTGTATAAAGATTTTAGAGAAGCCAGCGATTTTGCTGAGTTTATTGAAAAGCTTAGTAAGCAAAAGCAAAAGAAGCAATAATTTGAATTGCGAATAATTTCGCTATCATCCATCCATTGTTACACTGTGGATAAAGCAATGAATCAGCAGCCATTCACTCAACAAGCCACTCATGAGCATTACATGCGCATCGCACTCGCTTATGCAAGGCGGCATGTGGGCATGACGGGAGAAAACCCTTCTGTCGGGTGTGTACTCGTTAAAGATAATAATATCATCGCTGCTGCTACAACTGCTATTGGCGGTTCTCCTCATGCTGAAACGCAGGCGCTGGCATTTGCAGGCAGTAATGCTGCAGGTGCAACCGCATATGTGACGCTTGAGCCTTGTGCGCATCATGGCAAGAATGGCCCCTGTGCAGATGCGCTAATTGCTGCAGGAATTCAGCAGGTTATCGTTGCTATGATTGACCCTTTTGTGCGTGTTGCTGGTAAAGGTATTGAGCGTTTAAAAGAGGCTGGCATTGATGTTGTTGTGCATGTATTAGAAAAAGAAGCGGAAGAAGTAAACCGAAGTTTCTTTCACCGTGTTCTAAAGCAGCGGCCGTGGGTGAGCTTGAAGCTTGCAACGTCATTGGATGGTAAGATTGCCCTTGCAGATGGCTCTAGTCAATGGATAACAAGTGAGTGGTCGCGTAAAAGGGGTCATTTAATGCGCGCGCGCCACGATGCGATTCTAACAGGTGTAAACACTGTCTTAGCAGATAATCCGCAGCTTAATTGCCGATTGAATGGTTTGGTGGGGCAATCTCCACTTCGTATTGTTGTGGATACGTATCTAAGAACTCCAATTTCATCTCAGATAGTGCAAACGAGTAGCGAAAATCAAACTATTATTATGACCAGTTCAAAGGATAATAATAAGAAAGAAAAACTTCGTCATTTGGGTGTTGATATTGTAGAGGTTCCATTAGATAAAACTGGTCGTATCAATCTGACCTATGTTCTAAATGACCTCGCTAAAAGAGGGGTAAGTTCTGTGATGGTTGAGTCAGGTTCGGCTGTTGCAACAAGTATGATACAGAGCAATTTGGTTGATGAGGTATATTGGTTCAAGGCCAATAAACTGCTGGGTGGTGATGCCATGGCTGCTGTGGGTGCGTTATCGATAAAGTCGTTGTCTGACGTTGAATCTTGGGAGCTTATTGATCGCCAAGTAATTGAAAGTGATATATTGTCCATTTTTAGGTTATAATATTACTTTATTGGCTTTTATTACTACTGGGAGTAGCCTGCTTTATATTTAGTAAGTGAATATAATGTAACTTATAGCTCCCATTCATTAGTAGATACCCTAAAAACGCTTTTAGGAAGTGAAGTCGAGGTTTTAGCGCGTTAGAAGTGAGAAAATAAGAAAGTAATAGTGAGAAGTTTTTGAATGTCACTTAATTGTCTAAAAGTGATATTGTTACTTTTTCTTAAAATTCATTCATTATGAAATATTTAGTAGCCACTATTTTGATTGGCTAAGATTAAACTCTCTACGTAATAATTTGAGTGTCTACTGGCTAGATGAAATGAATCTTAGTGCACAAGATTTATCGTGTGTGTAAAATTAAAAGTGTGATACATAAGTTTAGAAACTAGTCACAAGTCTTCTAATTTAATTTAGATAATATTAGTCCAGTGATTCGGCAATTTCTTTTGCTGCACGTTTTGGTGATTCAGATAATGTGATAGGCCTTCCTATCACAAGGAAATCCGCACCACTTATTATTGCTTTCTTTGGGGTAGTGACGCGTTTCTGATCGTTATTCTGTGAGTTCTCAGGGCGAATGCCAGGCACAACGGTGTAAAAGTTTTCCCCACAGGTGGATTTTACCATCTCTATTTCATGGGCGGAGCATACAATACCATCAAGTCCTGATGATTTTGCGAGCTTTGCTAATGTTTTTACCTGCTCTTGCAGTGGGTGGTGAATGCCAATTTGTGCTAAGTCTGAATCGTCCATGCTAGTAAGAATAGTCACGCCAATAATAAGAGGGCGATCAATTTTTTTGTCGTTTGCGGCTTTTGTGGCGGCTTCAGCGGCTGCTTTCATCATGGTGGTGCCACCGAGTGTGTGGATGGTAATAATGTTAACGCCAGCTTGTGTTGCTGCGTATACAGCCTCGTAAACGGTATTAGGTATATCAAAAAATTTGAGATCAAGAAATATAGGCAGTCCTACTTTGGCCACTTCTTGTAAGCCGTTAGAGCCATTTGTGGTAAAGAACTCTAAGCCAAGCTTAATAGCACCTACATATGGTTTGATGTCAGTGGCGAGAGCGGTAGCGTCTGTGATACTTTTAGTATCGGCGGCGCAAATGATGGGATTTTTAAACATGTGTATCAACCTATATTCCAGAAATCTGGCATTTTTATATAGGAAAGATGTGATTTAGTCTAGCTGTGCATGCAGCTAAGTTGAGT
>CAYGTX010000231.1:0-2811 GCA_964352935.1 uncultured Rickettsiales bacterium
GCTTATGAATAGCATAGCTCAAAACGATAATGAAGCATGGGCTTCACATGCGCACCGCTTAAAAGGAGCCGCAGGCAACTTTGGAGCAGTGAAACTGCACGCACTTGCTTCTGAAGCTGAAGAGAAAGTGCACGTTTTAGCTCAAGAGAAAGAAGTATTACTAAATAACATTTCACTAGCCTATAACGAGCTTGTAAAGGAAATATCAAAGAAATAGATCATTAAGATAATAACTCAGTATTTCATATAAAAAGCAATAGGAGACATATGTAAAACCCACAACTTAATCTGAAATTTTGTATATAAGAAGTAACAAAAGAATTCAGATTATGGCAAACATAGAACAAAAGATCCCCTCCACAGAAACAAAGAATGTAAAGCCATCGCCAGCTAGTAGTCCTTTTATGCTCACTTGGCTTTGCTAATGGTATCTATAGCTAAAGTCTATACAATCAGTGAGTATACAAAATTGTTAGTAAGTGTCTGAAATAAAGGGGAATTTTCTGTGGCTCCCCAGTCTCAATGAATTTCGAACCTTTGCTAGCGATATAGAAGAGACGGTAAACCGTAGTAATTGCCTTAGCGTAGAGCTTATGGTTTGTAATGCTTACAGCCCCAATTCAAAAAGTAAGGTCGCTAGTTCGAATTCATGAATAGGGTTCGAACTGACAATGCAATGAGTTACATCCATTGCCACAAGATTGATGAATCCTATGCGCTTAAAAGTTCCTAATACGCAATCTTTTTCGGCTATTTAACTTAATTTGATTTAGAATCTCTTAAAATTCAGTCTCTGTAAGAAAGCAGCAGGAACTATTAAAGAGTTATCAAAATAATATCGTGATTGTTAATAATATATTAACTATCTTGATATAAGATTACTTCATTACAGCATTAAATATTGAGGAATTCATATGGCTATTACTAAAGAGTGGCTTGTTTCAGAAGCAAAAAAAGGAACAAAGTTAAAACCTAAAGATTTAAATAGTTTGCAGCAGCAGCTTGCTGCGCACAGTAATCCTGAACAATTGCTAACAGAGGTTGTTTACGATGTATTAAAGAACAAACCTTATGCTGAATATAAAGTTAACACTTTGAAACAGTTTTTAGCTGCGCTCAATGAGAAAAAACCGCATAAAACTGTAACGATAGATGACATAGAAACTGAATTTTGGGTAGCAATATATCGTAAAGACCAATCACTTGCAGAATGCTTAGGTGCTGTTACAGAGTTTCAAAAAGACTTAGCCAAAAGATCTTATACTTACTTTGAAGAGAACGATGCTTTAACTGCTATCACAAAGTTGAGAGAGTCTCTAGGAGACGAGTTAGCTAGCACAATAGCTGTTGATATAATGTCTGATTATTATCTAAAAGTAGATCCTAGTAAAGCAGCATTAGGCATGATTGGAGGCGGCGTGACTTTCGATGGTCAACAGGTTCAAGGGCTGTTGAATCAGCCAGTGATTGATGCTTTAAGAAACGATGATGTATTGAGAAGTATATTTCAACGAGCAATAGCAGAATCTTTAAAAAAGAAAGGCGCTCCTATGCGCTCTTTGATGGAATCTGCGCTTTTTTCTCTTGTTCCTGATAAATATAGCGAATTAAATCATGATGATGCTCGATTTGTCACAGAGACAATTGTTACTGCCGGACTAATCGCTCTTAAAGAGCATAATGAAAACTTAGAAACATTAGCTGATTTATTAAATCAGAGACCTAAGTTGAAAAGATTTAGTCCCGCTCCTACTTTTGTTGATTTTGTACTTGCTTATGGATCTGAAAGCCAAAGAGATGAGCTCTTTGAATCAATGCAAGTAGTACGAATGCCAGTTAACTTAACTTCTGCTACAAACTTTACGCTCAAACATGGACATGCTGAAAACCTTCCATATCTACTGGAGAAGCTAAATCCTAACCAAGCAGCATTAGAAAACATTATTGCACAATTAAAGAGAAGAAAAGATCCTAGTCGTGATATTATGAAATACGCTGTAGTTTCTGGTTTTTTGGATAATGCTACGAATCAAAATGGTGAACTGGCCGTGAGAGCCAATTTGGAAGCTAGGGTTTATAATGGTGCAGATGCTTTCTTCCAATCTTTGCTTAATGTGGAACTGCAAGGCACAGTCATTAATAACGACTATCTGGAACAAATTCTTACAACTGTCTCGGAGTTTGAGGGCGTTCCTTTGGATTCTACATACGCTATTATTGTTGAGCAGTACTACCGTAATCAACCAGAAGAAGGTAAAAAAAGTAGATTACAACTAACTGTTGATATGATTAGAGCAGATAATCAGTTTGATCCAGCTACATTCCCAAGTGTATCAAAACTTCTTATGGCGTATTTGGAGCATGAGCCAGGTTTAGTAGCTGGCACGCATACTCTTGCAGCATTCAACTTTGTTATGCTTTATGAACCAGTAGATAAAATAGTAGGGCTTATAAATGATAAAGCTTACTTATATTATAACAGCGAAGGTGGTGTAGAACTGGCTTCTCAAGAACTAATGAAATTATTAACAATACTTGGTAGGCCAGAAAACAAAGAGGGAAAAAAAGAACTGCGCCAAACCTTGGTTGATAATGCACATAAGCTTCTGGGAATTGAGTTGCAGGAAGGAGAAACACTCGTGGATAAACTTCAAGGTCAGGATGAAATTAAGGGTTTAACAGCAAAAACTAGAGAAAAATTAACATTTTCTTTAACGGCGGCCGAGGCAGATTTGAGTACTATGGAAACTATCAGAAGACCATCAAAGCCACCGAGCCAACAAGGTAAAAGTGTAGTGTAAATGTTTAGAT
>CAYGTX010000232.1:0-2770 GCA_964352935.1 uncultured Rickettsiales bacterium
ACTCAAAAATGCATTGTATATTGACTTTAAGCATGCTATCGAACGGCTCGGACTAGATGTTATAAAAGATCGGTATGGCAACTTGTTCGATATGTACAAAAAAATAACCAGTATTGATGCCTACAAAGAACCGATGCAAATATCTCCAGCAGCACATTTTTCCATGGGAGGTCTTTGGGTAGATTTTGAATTAATGACCACTATTCCCGGGTTATATGCCATTGGAGAATGTAATTTCTCAGATCATGGGGCTAATAGGTTAGGAGCAAATTCCCTCTTACAGGCCAGTGTAGATGGATATTTTATTTTGCCTAATACGATCAGTAATTATCTAGCTGCTAATGTTAGTGAGGAGCATATAAAAACCGACCACCCTGAATTTGAAAAAGCTGAGGCACAAGTTAAAACACAAATCAATACGATTCTTGCAGTTAATGGCAATAGGACGGTGGACGATTTTCATCGGGAATTGGGTAAGATAATGTGGAAAGAGTGTGCCATGAGTAGAAATAAAAATGGTTTAGAAAAAGCAATAAGAGAAATAGAGGATATAAAAGATAGTTTTTGGAAAGAAATAAAAGTGACTGGTAATCAAAACGAATTCAATACTGAGTTAGAGAAGGCACTAAGGCTTGTGGATTTTATAGAAATAGCCCTATTAATGTGCAAAGATGCCCTAGCAAGGGAAGAATCTTGTGGCGCACATTTTAGAGAAGAATACCAAACTCATGAAGGTGAGGCGGTACGTATTGATGAAAAATATGCCTACGTATCGGCTTGGGAATATGTGAGTGGTGATTTTAAGCTTCATAAAGAAGCGTTAAATTTTGAATATCTTAAACCTACTATTAGAAGTTACAAATAAAGAATATGCAAGTTATTTTTAAGATTTGGCGACAAAATAGCAACGGTGAAAAAGGTTCATTCATAGAGTATCCTGTGACTGACCTTAATCAAGATATGTCGTTCTTAGAGGCCCTTGATTATTTAAATGAGGAGCTTGTGCTAAAAGGAGAATCAGTGATCGCTTTTGAGTATGATTGTAGAGAGGGTATTTGTGGGCAATGTGGGGTTTTTATAAATGGTCGTGCACATGGACCACACGATAATATAACAACCTGCCAGTTGCATATGCGTAGTTTTAAGGATGGCGATACCATTGTAGTAGAACCTTGGAGAGCCAAGTCCTTTCCCATTATAAAGGATTTAGTGGTTGATCGTTCTTCGTATGATCGAATTATTGAAAATGGAGCTTATATCAGCGCGAAAACTGGCACAGCACCTGAGTCTAACTCAATATTAATAGGAAAAGAGCTAGCAGAAAAATCTATGGATGTTGCATCATGTATTGGTTGTGGGGCATGTGTAGCTACTTGCAAAAATTCTTCTGCTGCGCTTTTTACATCAGCCAAAATAAATCACCTCAACAACTTGCCTCAAGGAAAGCCGGAAGCACATACAAGAGTAATAAATATGATTAAACAGATGGAAGCAGAAGGTTTTGGTCATTGCACTTTTACCGGTGCTTGTCAAGTAGAATGCCCTGTAAATATATCCATTGCTAATATCGCTGAAATGAATGCCAGGATAGTTAAAGCCAAGTTACTTGGTTAACATGGCTTTGAATACATATTATTGCTTATCGAAAATTAATCAACCAAAGCAAAATCTAGGATCTCCTGATCCATTGGTTTAACGCTTGATTTGTAAAACTTCACAAGCTTTCCGTTTTCATCGATCAAATATTTGCAGAAATTCCAAGAAGGTGCGTCATCGTTCCAACCATTTAAGTCTTTATTAGACAGCCATTTATAGAGCGGGTGCTGATCTTTACCTTTTACCTCAACTTTAGCGAACATTTGAAAAGTAACCCCATAATTTTCTGAACAAAATTCAGCTATCTGTAGGTTGGTGCCAGGCTCTTGACCCATAAAGTTGTTTGATGGAAACCCCAATATCACGAGCTTATCGCCATATTCTTCATGAAGTGTTTGAAGGTCTTCGTACTGTGGCGTGTACCCACACTTAGAAGCCGTATTAACAATCAGTAGCTTTTTACCCTTGTATTCAGAAAAATCAATAGTAGTACCATCTATTGCTTCCACTTTAAAATCATAGATAGAAGAGGTATTCATAAGTGATAATATTAAAATAAGTATAGTAGTCATAAGTCTTTCGTTTGCACTAATAACTGAACTTTAGGCAAAATGTTAATGGTAGGGTGAAATTTATTATCGCTTCATATCGTACTGTGCTTCGATCATCGAGTTTGGGACAGGTTATCAAATGGTAGGGTTATCGTATTGTGCTTCGACAGGCTTAGTATGACACTACGATAACTGATTTTATGTAAAATAGTGCTGCATGCTCTACTGGTGCATATGTTTGTAAGCATTCAGGAGGGTAGTGTAATATCCTTAGCTTCGGTCATATTCTATTTTAAGAATACGCCATACGAAATCACCCAATTTTGTTTTAACGATCACTTCGTCTCCAACTTTTTTGTTGAGCAGTGCCTGAGCCATTGGAGAATCCATTGATATATAGTCCTTATTACCGATTAGCTCTTCATAGCCAACAATTCGAAATCGATTTTGTAGGTTTTTAGCTTCATTTTTAATTTCTACCCAGGCACCAAACATAACTTTGCCTTCTTGGTTTGGGTGGTAATTAATCACTTTTAAGTCGTCAACACACTTACATAGGTATCGAATGCGATTATCAATTTCTCGAAGACGTTTTTTGTTGTAATGGTAATCGGCATTTTCTG
>CAYGTX010000233.1:0-2745 GCA_964352935.1 uncultured Rickettsiales bacterium
GCTCGCTCCAGATGCGTATCTTGTGGAGCAACACCCTGACCGAAGGCGCGTTGTTGCAGATAATTTATATAAGCACGAACGCAGCCGATTAACTCATATTGGTTCTTTTCTGGCTTTGGGATAACACCTTCTCGCGCCAGTTGCTGCACCCGCCGCTCGGATAATCCGAAAAGTTTGGCAATTGTGCTGACAGGATAAGCCGTTGGCATGTTGAAACGCTCATTTTATTCATGTTTTTCTCATAATTGACTTGGATTTTGACGTGATTGAAGCATTCATGGAGATGCCATTAACGGCATAAACAATATTCAAACCAAGGAGTTTATCATGACCAAACCTACCAACAAACAAACCAGCAACACCGTGCAACAGGAAGCAACGCCATGCAACGCGCCTAAGCCGGAAACTAAACAATCGATTATCGTTAATCTTCTCACCCGTGAGGAGGGCGCAACCTTACAAGAGCTTATAGCCGCCACCGAGTGGAAACCACATTCGGTACGCGGCCATCTTTCTAATTTGCGTAAAAAGCGTGGCATGCCGATTGAGGCATTTACTAATACGGATGGCAATCGTGGCTATCGAATTATTCCAAGTCAGGTGTAAATACCTATCAGTGAATGAGGCAATACTGCAAGTTAGCCCAATATATGTATTTTGCCGCCCATATTAATAGATCGGTAGTATTTTACATGAGGATGCCGTCTATCTTCTATATCAAACTCGGATACCCATTCGCCAAATGGATTATTATTTAATAAAACTGCAAACCGTATAAGAACTAAAGAACTTTCAGCATAACTAACTATCATGTCCTGTAGAAAATCTAGTAATTCAACAAGCGGGAGTAATCTTATAGGCGTTTCTTTGTGCTCAATTTCTACAAGGGGTAGGTTAATAGACCCATCTGAATTCATAGAAAAATCCTTCAATATAACTTGCTGCCCCTCTTTAGGGTGCTCACTTGAATTTCTAATATTTCTAATAAGTAAAAAGAATTTTTTAGTTTCATTCCAAGACGATACATAACCGGGATCCATGTTTGGTATATTATTAATAGCAATGTCATAATCTGATAATTTTGGTTTTTTATCTGTATTTGGAAAAAGTTGTAATCTATACAAAGATAAAATCTCATCCTTTGCTTTGTCAGCCTTCATAAAAATATTATGAAGGTCTGTCTTAAGAGTTGGTATTGATGGCAGAGAAAAAGAGTTGATTTCTTGCTCTTCTTGCAAAAGCTTACTTTCTTTCTGAAGAATCTCACCTTTCAGATTAGAAATCATTTTTTGCATCTCTATAATGTGTTTTGCAAGCTCAAGACTGCCTTCAAGCAAGGCACTTACAAAAGGCTTGATTTCGGCATTATTTTCATCAAATAAATATTTTGCAGTTAGTAAAACTCTTGCAATAACTTCGTCATCATATCCTGCAGCAATAACCTTTTGGCTAAGGTTAGGAACTTTGGGATTTGTACGCTTAGGGTCAATATCATCCGCTAACTGAGTTTTATAAATCCCTTTTTCTTTTATAACATACAGCGTATTAGACGTTGCCAGAAACTCTTTTATTGCCGAGTTATCCTCGTCACCAACAGTAAGTGTTATTGCAGACTCTCTTTGTTTATCAATGGGCAGTTTCTTACTCATACAGCAGAATATTTTAACTATTTAATTGCATTTTCTGCATTATAACAAATTCTTCATTCGTGTCTGCATTAATAGCCTTCTTCCCCGTAAATTCTTCCCAGCGTTTCACAATCACATCACAGTAAATCGGATCAAGTTCAATCAGCCGCGCCTGCCGCTTTAGCTTCTCACAAGCGATTAAGGTTGAACCTGAGCCACCAAAGGAATCCAGTACAATATCACGGCTTTTGCTGGAATTCTCAATAGCACGACATACCAGCTCCACGGGCTTCATGGTGGGGTGCAGGTCGTTAACATTGGGTTTGTTATAATTCCAGATATCGCTTTGGCTGCGATCACCGCACCAGTAATGTTTACTGCCTTCAGGCCAGCCGTAGAGGATAGGCTCATACTGCCGTTGATAATCGGCACGCCCCATGGTGAAGGTATTCTTCGCCCAGATGATGAACGTTGACCAATGCCCACCCGCCTCAAGATAAGCTTTTTGCAGCGTGTGCAATTCAGATGACGACATGCAAACATACATCGCGCCCTTGCAAACCTTGACCATGTTCGTGCAGGCATCAAGCAAAAATTGCTGAAAGCCTGAACCAAGATTATCATTTTTGATCTTACGCTTGTTGCCGCGCACGGCATCTTTCATACTCTGACCATAATCGACATTGTAAGGCGGGTCGGTAAACACCATATCCGCCAGCTCACCTCCCATCAGAGTTTGCATGGTTTCTGTCTTGGTGCTGTCGCCACAAATCAATTTATGATCACCCAGCAACCAGATATCACCTTCTTTGGAAATGGCCACCTCCGGCACTTCGGGAATTGCATCATCATCGGTGAGGCCATCCATCGCCGCGCCATCGAGAAGCTTTTCAAGCTCAATTGCATCAAACCCTGTGAGATCAAGATCAAACCCCAATTCACCTAACTCGCCAAGTTCAATTGCCAGCAATTCATCATCCCACTCAGCATCTTCATGAGTGCGGTTGTCAGCCAGCCTGTACGCCTTTATCTGCGCCGGAGTAAGACCGTCAGCAATATGCACGGGTACTTTCTTTAACCCCAGCGACTGCGCCGCCTGTAGGCGCGTGTGGCCTGC
>CAYGTX010000234.1:0-2727 GCA_964352935.1 uncultured Rickettsiales bacterium
CCTGCTCTTCGCCCCCCCCCTTCCCTACATGACCCATTCCGAATTATTGTACTTGAATCACTTGCTAGAAATATACCAACAATTTCAAGTAAAAGCGAAGGACCTAGCGAGATTCTAACACATAATGAGAACGCACTATTATATTCAACACATGATGTAAATGCTTTAGCTGAATCTATAAAACTATTACTCAAAAACGATAAGCTAAGAAAAACTATTTCGCAAAATGGAAGAAAACTTATTAATGAAAAGTACGACATAAAAATTGTAAGCAGACAGCTTTCAGAAATTCTTATTCAAATAAAAAACTTAAAAAACAAACATTAAAGTATTTAGATACAATGACAGCAATAACAAATAATTACATCCATCTTTCATATCGCACTGTTTTAAAAATATCAGGAAGTGATCGCAAAACATTTCTTCAGGGCATTATAACTAATGATATAAATAAAGTTACGGATGACAATGCAATTTATGCACTCACGCTTTCACCGCAAGGTAAAGTTCTTTACGATTTTTTTATATTAGAATCAGAAAATTGTTATTGGTTAGATATCGCTACAATTCATAAAGATGCGATTATCAAAAAATTTTCTATGTACAAATTACGATCTAATGTTGAAATTATTGACCTATCAGAAGACTATCAATGTGCTGCGTTATTTGGTAATGGCGTATCAAAAGAAATTGAAATTGGTCAACGTTATAATGCTAAAAAGTTTTGCAAAGGCATTGCTTATCTTGACCCAAGAGATAATAGGTTTGGTGCACGCGCTATCATCGAAACTGAAAATAATTTTCAATCATTTAAAGCAAAAGAATTTAGTGAAGCAGACTTAGGCTTATATGAAAAAAACCGTATTGATGCTAAAATACCAGAGGCTGATATCGATTTTATTTCAGGCGAAGCCTTTCCCTTAGATTTTGGTTTAGATAAATTAAACGCCATTGATTTTAAAAAAGGGTGTTATGTTGGGCAAGAAGTCACTGCACGTGTGCACCACAAATCATCCCCTAAAAAAGCAGTTTATAAGGTCACTTCCGAAAGTTCTATTCAAGAGCATGTTGGGGAAAAAATTACGCTGAATGATAATAAAGCTGGTATTCTAACTTCGGCTTTTGAATGTGAAGGCCTCGCTCTTTTAAGAAAGTCTGATGTTGAAAATGCAACCATTGCCTTTATAGAATCTATTGAACTAAAACTAGAACAATAAAGATAATGCTTGGCATTTATAAATATAAAATGCATCATAGTAGAAACACTTTTTTTCATGTAGAAATCTATGCCACATTTTAATAGATTAAATCAGCAAATTGAAACAGCATCTCGCAAGTTCTTAGCAGATATTGAGGCATGGAGGAAACTCCATTTTCATAAGCTAAGGAAAATTGTAGATGAGTACGGGCTTGAAGAACCAGATGAGTGGATCAGCGAGTTAAAAGAATGGGCATTAAATTGTTCGCTGTGGCCAGATGAAGGCGAACCTCAGCATCGGCTAAAACGTGGTGCACAACATTGGCAAACGCGTGCTTTTATGTGGACATCGCGACTAAAAGTAGACTTAGTAAGGTTAATTCACGAACGCACTACTCTCACAAGACAGCGTCTTGATTTATATACAAAACTAGATTTAAGATATAGCTCTCGCTTGCCTGATTTGCTAGATAAGGTTCAAAACTTAAATTTAGAGTTGCATCATATTGTGATTGATAACATTAATAAATATCATCAGGCTATCAGTCTTAGAGAGTCGATTGATGCCTTTATTAATCAAATTACTAATGAAATTGCAACAACGGAAAAGCCACTTGATTTAATGTTAAGCGACCAATCAAAGAGTGATTTCACAAATAAATTATTAAAATTAAGAAATGAAATCGATGAGAACCTTTCATCGTTAAGTCTTGTTAAAAGATATTTAGATTGGGCTGCACAAGAGCCGTATGTAGCAGAAGTCATTCGCTACTTAGATAAAGCAGATGCAATTCTTACGCACACAACAAATCAAGTTAGAAAACAAAACCAGTAGTGTGATTACACTATAACTACTTCAAAATTATTTTGATTAGGTTCACACACAGAAAGTGCGCCATTATTCACACTAAAGTACCACCCCTGTAAACTAAGTTTATTAGCCTTAACTTTTTCTTTTATCCATGGAAAACTCATTAGGTTTCGCAAGGAAAGTCTAATCGCTTCTTGCTCACATGATTCATATTTACATCCTGAAGCAGAGCTTGAACCATTCAAAGCATCTTCAACGATGCTAATCCAAGAATCAATGAAGCTATTAGGTTTTCTATTTTCGCTATTTCTATCTACAAGTGTTCTAATACCTGAGCATCCACTATGACCTAGAATCACAATATTCTCAACACCTATACCATCGATAGCAAACTCTAAAGCGGCACTAGTCCCATGATAACTTCCCCACTCTGGTTGAAATGGTGGAACAATGTTGGCTACATTGCGAACTACAAAAATATCACCAGGATCAGCATCAGTGATAATAGAAGGATCAACACGAGAATCACTGCAAGCAATCACCAATGTCTTAGGTGACTGACCACGCGTGGATAGTTCTTTATAAAGTCTATTGTCATCTACAAAATGCTGTTTATAAAAACGCCTGTAGCCTTCAATTAGAACATTTGGATGAGCCATAAAAAACCTGGCTACTTTCTAAACACAAATTTTTTGCTGCAATATGGGCAGGTAACTGT
>CAYGTX010000235.1:0-2691 GCA_964352935.1 uncultured Rickettsiales bacterium
ACCTAGAATACATCAGAAATACTATTAAAATATGACTTTTATTAGAAATCCGTGATTAAACCTCGCCCATTAACCTTTCATTAATAAATCTTTGCTATAGTGACAGTCAGCGAGAATTATTACGAATTCAGAAAAGTAAATAGGCAGTGGCCAAATAAAGCGGAGATAAGCAATGGTAATGGAACATTCTCAAGAACAATCATCAGAATCACTTCATAATGTTGTTCATTCACACGATTTATCAACTAATCAGGCTAAAATGGAGATAATGCTCCTTAAAATTGCGATTGATGCCGTTGATGCATACAATCATGTCTGCAAAGACCATCAGATTGAAATTATTTCTACCTCAGAAGGCACATCAGTTTACAGCGAAGTAGATGAATTAGTAGCATCTCAACGTAGCAAATCCAGCTCTGAGTACCTTGAAGATGAAAACATCATAGAAGAATCCATTGCAGACGAAGAGGCAATAGCAGCACTTTCAGAGGCATTATCTAGCGAAGACGACACACACCCCATCAGAGACGATACATTTGACGATAGCAATGAAATCGACTCAGATGTTACCGCCGAGATGATTTCTGGCATGATTAGCGGTAATGAAACCACAGAAAGTGATTATTCTGAAATGCCACCTCAAAATCAATCGTTTGAGAGCGCTAGCGACGTACCATCAATAGAAACTTCTGATATGGACATGGGCACAGAAGCCAATGAGGCAGAGATCGAATTAAACAACACCATAAATCAAACAACCATAAACGATTCACATGACGTGATTCAGGCCAGCGAGGTTACTGAAAATGTCGAGGAAGTTGTAGCCAGCCAATCAGATGTAGAACCTTCAATCGTTGATCAAGAGCTTGTTACTAACTTGGAAGAGGTTGCTCTAGATTCGCAGGAAGTCAGCTCAGATCAAATAGTTTCAAGCCAAGAATCAGAACACGCAAATCAAGTGAGTCAGAACAATGAAAACATCTAAACAATATCAGACAAAAGCAATCGCTATCGACAACTCAGCATATGCATTACTTGGAATAACTGCCCTTTGGCTTGCGTGCACAGTGATGTATATTAACGCCTAGGTCTATTTTCCAAGCTCGGCAGGAGCGCTACTCCTTGCCTCGAGTCGTTCCACATGCGATAGTTTCTTAATTTCAATTCCCAAAATATCAGCTGCCGTTTCTTTTACCAAACGGCCAAGTTGACGCTCATTATGCTTATGAATATTTTCTCTAAAATGCACTGGTCTTTTTCCCTTAACAATGTCGCTAAAGTACTCTGGATTATCTTTTACTACTGCTTCAAACGTAGTGTAAAAACCTGTTTCTTTATTTCTAAACGCCGCTAGTTTCCACTCACCTGTGCTTTCTTTTTGTAAACAAAGGTCAGTTTTTATTTCAGAGGCATAATTTTTGAGTGATATTTGCCTTTTTTCTATTCTTTCAGACAAATGCTCAGCTATCCCTTTGATGATACTTTCTTTTTCAACCCCATATAATTGCTCTTTTTCTACGCCTATGCGTTTACCAAATTTCTTAAACACATGCCTACCAAAGTACTGGCTGGCATATTCTAAAGCAGATTCTATTTTTGGTCTAAAATCAAACGCGGCAACCCGATCAAGTTCTGCGGCAAACTCAGGCGTATTTTTCGCAAACTTAGGGTATAATTCAAAATAATTGGAAGAAAAGCCTCCACCTTTTTGCAGTAAAGGTAAGTGCCTGCTTCTTGAGTTTGGATGGATTTCATCTTCCATTATTCCTTTAAAAGAAGATCCGTAATCAATACGCATAAGCTTTGGTGGCTTACCTTCTTCCCTTGTTACTCCAACATTGGCACTATGCACGCCAAAATCAGCTAACAGAAGAGACGTTGCCATCACTTGTGGAAAACCCACATAACCATAAGCACTGAATGCATGGTCATAAAAACCTGTTAATCTATTCAATATTCTAGTGAATGATACCTTGCCATTATTATGTGGCCACCACGAAGGCATCGGCAGCCCTTCTTTTTTACGCTGTTCTTCAATATCTTGATAAAGCTCTGTATAACCATCAATATAAAGCGAGCCCAGATAGATATTTTCTCCCTTATTATCTGGCAGCTTTATCTTACTATTATGAGTAGAAAGAAATGTTCTGGCCGAATGTTCTGGCATAACATCTTCCCATAATTCTCCCGCAATAAATTCGCTGAGAACTTTTGCAGTGTTTTTTTCACGTTTAAATAACGCTTTAAATATACCGCTATTAGAAACAAACACTCCGCTCAATAAACCACCGTCATGCTTTCCGCCTTGCTTCTCTGAAGCATAAGACCACCTACCAAAGTATCTATCACGCTCTTTTAGATTGTGTTTTAACTGTGGTTTATCGCTGTTTAACCCGACATGTTGATCAGGAGTTAAAGGCATTAAAAGCTCCGTGCTTATTTATTATCACACAGAAGTATAGCAACTTTTTCTTTCACAATTATTACATTTCAACGATATCTGCTTAGAACAAGCTGTATTGCCTTACCAAGCGATGCAACAGATTGGTTGCCACTACGACCAAATGAAGGCGAAATACTTGCGCCTACTCCACTATCGCCCTCACCACTCATACGTGCAATCACGTTTGGCAGCATTTGGTTTGCTAATATTTCAAATAATGGATTATCACTACCAAACTGCCTTAATAT
>CAYGTX010000236.1:0-2644 GCA_964352935.1 uncultured Rickettsiales bacterium
CTGATATTGTAATTAAACTAGATGCCGCTATAACAGTTGATAAAACACCTGTAAAATTAAAGAAACTCTTTGCTGAGCTGTTAAATTCAAGCCCCATAGTATAACCTCATGTTAATTTGTTCTATTTAGTTTAATGATATATAGCCTTAAAAGTTATTGGCTTCACAAACTTGAGTCTATTATAACTAATCAATATTAAACAAATATTACAATATCATAATTTTACGGCTATTTGCAGCTTAACGCCCCCGATAGGCTGGCACTTCTTGCTCAGGAATCCATACGCCTTTTGGTGCTTCACATGTTTGATAGAACACATCGATGGGAATTCCACCACGCGGGTACCAATAGCCACCAATGCGTAACCATTTCGGATCAATCGTATCAACAATTCTGCGAGCAATGCGCATGGTGCATGCTTCGTGAAAGTCACCATGATTTCTAAATGAAGTGAGGTATAATTTGAGTGACTTACTCTCTACCAGTTTTTTATTAGGAATGTAATCAATCACTAAATGTGCAAAATCTGGCTGACCTGTTACAGGGCAAAGCGAGGTGAATTCTGGGCAAGTGAAGCGCGCTACATAATCATGCTTTTCAACAGGGTTATCAACCGCTTCTAACTCTGCTTCTTCAGGACTTTGAGCTGCTCCTACTTGCTTGCCAAGCGCATCTAACTTTTCATATTCTGGACGTTTCATATCAGTCATAATGTTAGAACCCCATAAAATCTTTTTTAAGCAGCGAATAAATTTCTGCATCTCTAAACTTTCCGTGTAGGAGCTTTTGCTCTCTTAACACACCTTCTTTTTCAAACCCAGTTTTTTCAAGCACCTTGAGTGAGCCTACATTATCGGGAATTACGGTAGCTTCAATTCGATTTAAATTCATTTGAAAAAACCCAAACGAACAGGCTTTCTTAACTGCTTCGGTAATCACCCCTTTGCCCCAATGTTCGCGGGCTAAATCATAGCTAATTTCTGCTCTGTGATGATCGCGGCTCCAATAATTAAATCCGCATGAGCCTGCCAACCTATCGTTTTTCTTGAGAGCAATCGCCCAGTAAATACTGCGGCATTGATTATATAATTCCATCACATAGTGCAACTCTTCGGCTGCACGTTCCATTGTGCGCGGAATACATTCTTCAGGAATATATTTAATCACCTCATCATCCAGCAGATAATCAAAATAATCCTTCTTATCTGACACACGATATTGCCGCATATAGAACTCTTCATTCAGCTCTATGATAGGAAATTTTGAGAAAATGGATTGTGGTTGCTGCATCTGCATATCTACTTCGCTTTTTTTGTTTTTTATACAATGCAGCGAAAAAATAACAAGCATTAAGGCAATTAAAGCGCCTTATCCACCTCGCCTGCCTCTTTAAAACCACGTGCTCTTAAAATGCACGAGTCACAACTACCGCACGCCTTGCCTTGTGGCGTTGGATCGTAACAGCTGATAGTTTTACCATAATCAACATCAAGCCTAATGCCTTCTTTGATAATTTCTGCTTTCGTCATCGAAATAAGTGGACGCTGAATTTTAAACTGCCCTCGCCCTTCAACACCTGCTGCTGTGGCCAGATTTGCCAATGTTTCAAACGCTTCCATATATGCAGGGCGACAATCAGGATAGCCGCTATAATCGACGCTATTTGCGCCAATAAAAATATCATAAGCACCTAAAACTTCTGCCCAGCCCAAAGCATAGGAAAGAAATATAGTATTGCGTGCAGGTACATAAGTGATAGGAATTTCGGTACTCATCGTCCCCTCATCCCTGCCCTTTGGCACATTAATATCGTCGGTAAGTGCTGAACCGCCAAATAGACGTAAATCAATGTCTGCGATTTTATGCTCTTTCACACCCAGCATTTTTGCGACTTCAATCGCTGACTGTAATTCTTGAGAATGGCGCTGACCATAGCGAAATGAAATAGCATATATATCATAGCCTTGTTCTTTTGCTATTGCACCTGTGGTGGCAGAGTCTAGCCCGCCACTTAATAATAAAACTGCTTTCTTTTGTGACATTATTTATTGACCAATTTTTTCTGCCAGCGCCACTACTTTGCCAATAATAATTAAGGTGGGCGCTTTAAACTCTTGTTTTTTCACTTCACTTGATAGCAAGTCGAGCTGCGAAATGCAAGTTCGCTGCGTTGAAAGCGTGCCTTCTTGAATGGCTGCTGCTGGAGTGTTGGCAGGCAATCCATGCTTTATAAGATTATCAGCTATCATTTCTAGGTTTGCAAGCCCCATATAGATAACTAGGGTGGTTTGTGGATCTGCTAGCCCTTTCCAATCAAGCGGAACGGGCGCGCCAAGCTGTTGATGCCCCGTGATAAAACGCACACTGGTTGCTAATCCACGATGCGTTAGCGGTATGCCTTGATAAGCAGCGCAACCATCTGCTGCACTGACACCCGGAACAATTTCAAACGGAATATGATGATCTGCTAAAAACGCTGCTTCCTCACCACCTCGCCCAAAAATAAAGGGATCTCCGCCTTTTAAGCGCACGACCACTTTGCCTTTTTTGGCCTCTTCCACCAAACAAGCATTAATTTCATCTTGCGTCATGTGGTGTTTTTTGCACGATTTCCCAGCAAAAATACGCTCTGTTCCTTCGGGAA
>CAYGTX010000237.1:0-2631 GCA_964352935.1 uncultured Rickettsiales bacterium
CTGCACCCATAATGTAGTTTTTATTAGATTGTGCTGAGCGTGCCATAAACACCACCACCCAACGCGCCCCGTCTAGCGGAGCAATTTTAAAGAAATTTGTTGGTCTTAAATTATCATCTCGATTGTTATTGTGCTCAGAAAATCCAATATCATCATCCATATCTATAATGACTTGACGTGTAACATAAGGCCTGAGATTCACATCATAACGACTAAAATAAATACCATCTTCACTTGCAGCTGCAACAATCACACTGCCATCTTCAAGCGTTATTATTTGCGAATTATTTAGCATGCTATCGGACGTAATATTTTCCACAGGTGAATTATTAGGCCTTATATCAGGCATACATAAAGCCACACCAATGACTGGCGATCTACCATCAATACTAAATTGGCTTATTCGACCCGCAGATTGAATGCAGCCCTTGGCGGCGGTATAACTATAGTTATCGGGACAACTAACACTAGCATCTGCATCATATGCTTTAAGCTGAACATTACGCTTCACTTGTACGTTCTCTTGTGCGAATGATGATGTAACAGCACAAAAAACCATTACAACCAGACTAAGTATAAAAAGCTGAGTTTTCCTTGGAAATATTAGACTCATTCTCAAAATTCCCCTTCCCTTGCTGCGACTAAAACCGCAGTATCTTCTTTAGTATGACACCAAACTCTTAAAAAAACGTTAAGATTCACCATCTTCTTTAACCCACCATGTATCAATAAAGCCATGTGCGTAAGGTGGCGTAATTTCGGGACGTCCAAATTTATTCCAATAAATTAAGCGATGCGATTGAGAATGCCACTGTGGAATGACATAAAATTCCCATGATAAAATGCGGTCTAATGCTCTGGCTGCTGCCACCATTTCTTCTTTATCTTGCGCTTTAATAATTTTTTCCACCATGGCATCCACCGCAGGATTCTGGATGCCAATGAAGTTCTTACTTCCATTAACATTCGCCTTTGAAGAATGCCAATAATCAATTTGTTCATTTCCAGGTGCGCTACCTTGTAAGAACCAGTTAATAACAATATCAAAATCAAAGCTTTCACGGCGTTTTATATATTGAGAACTATCTACCGTTCTAATATTCCCTTTAATGCCCAACTTTTTCAAACTTCGCAAGAAAGGTGCAACAATCCTTTCAAATGATGGTGAAACCAATAAAAACTCAATCTCCACGGGCTTATCCGTTTCAGGATTAATAAGCTTCATATCGCGCAAGAAAAAGCCCGCTTCTTTTAACAAATCACGTGCTTTCATTAAATTCTGACGGCTTCTACCCGAGCCATCCGTTGCGGGTGGATTATACTCTTCAGTAAATACGCGCTCTGGTAATTGATCGCGATAGGGCTCTAAAATTTCAAGTTCCGCTTCACTTGGTAACCCTTTGGCTTCATATTCAGAATTACCGAAGAAACTGCGATTACGTTGATATGCGCCAAAGAAAAGCTGTGTATTTGCCCATTCAAAATCATACGCATAGAGTAATGCTTCACGGAATTTAATATTATCAAACGGTGAGCGACGCGTATTAAAAACAAAACTCTGCATCCCTGTTGGCTTTCCATCTGGTAGCTCTTCTTTTACCATACGCCCATCATCAAGCTGTGGAATGTCATAGGCAGTCATCCACATTTTGGAGATATTTTCTTTTCTAAAATCAAACTCACCTGCTTTCAACGCTTCAACAGCTACTGTCATATCGCGGTAGTAGTCATATGTTATCACATCAAAATTATAACGCCCTACGTTGACTGGCAGATCTTTTGCCCAATAATCTTTGACTCGTTCATAGGTAATGGAACGGCCTGCATCTATTGCTTTGATACGATAAGGGCCACTTCCAAGAGGAAAATCCAACCCCGCTTTATCAAAGGCGCGACTTTCATAATAATGCTTTGGCAAAATAGGTAACTGCCCAACGATGAGCGGCAACTCACGGTTACTGGTATCACTGAATGAAAACTTTACTCTATAGTTATCGACTGCTTCCGCTTTTTCAACATCACGATAATAGGCCTGATAATAAGGGTGACCTTGCGTTTTCAATGCATCAAAACTGAAAACAACATCATGCGCTGTGATAGCAATGCCATCATGCCAACGTGCATTTTTTCTTAAATGAAACTGCACCCACTCACCGCTGAGCGGTATATCCACCAATTCAGCAAGCAAACCATAGGCAGCAGAGGCTTCATCTGCCGAGCTGACTAATAATGTATCATAAATGAGTTCTAAGCCTTCTGCAGAGACACCCTTTAGAATAAATGGATTCAAGCTATCGTAAGTACCTATCGCTGCAAGCGTTGCACTTCCGCCCTTTGGCGCGGTAGGATTCACATAATCAAAATGCTTGAAATCAGCAGAGTATTTTAGAGGCTCAGATAAAAAGAAGGAGGCACCATGACGAGTCACGATGCCTCCCGCCTTAACAGTGTGGAGAGACGAAACAATTATTAACGCAACCAAAAGTAACTTGCAAGCATTTTTTTTCATCTATAAGTTCCTATCGCCTTTTTATTATATTCCCGAGTCGTAGTTAAACCTGATAACAATAAAAAAGGAAGCATAAAATGCTTCCTTTTTGTCTCTCCGTAGTTCTTTAGATAGCTGCTTAT